>NZ_JANEWI010000010.1:0-124762 GCF_028069775.1 Citrobacter sp. Igbk 17
CGTATACGAGATGCCGCCTACAGTAGCAACAACAAAATCGCCTACCGCGAGTTCGGTAGTAAATGAAGTCCCTGCCCCTGATACCTGGGCAGAGTTATTCGTCAGGGTGAGTGTTCCTGCTGACATAAAATTTTCCTCAGTACATATTTGGGAGGACGAGAATGGGCATGGAGATATTTCTGTTTCGGGTCATATCCCATCCATTGCTGGCGTAGTTACCAAAAACCCGGTTATATGCAGACCTGACACTTCCCCCGGACATAACGACACCCTTCATTCTGAGATTGCCGTAACCGCCGTTCATCCGGACCTGTGCGCCGGTGTAAACTATCTGGCAATACCCGCCGCCAATATTCTGAAATGCATCGGTAATCTGGATTTGTCGGTCGTATACAAAAGGCCGCTTCAGCGTGGAGAACGTCACCTGGCCAGCGGCGTTGGTCATGGTGATACCATCGCCACCAACAGGCGCTGTCTGATTGAATATCACAAGGTCTATGGTCGCCGTTCCGGCCACGTCGTCCCGCCCTGTGTACGAGATATCGCGAACGATAATATTGCCGCCATCAAACCCCACCGATACATTCGGGTTATCCCATTTACCAAAAGGGATGCCACCAACTGGGAGGGGGGCGCTGCCATTAACCGTGATGCGACCGGACCAGGCACAGGTCATCAGCGCGGCCTGATTGGATATGGCGGTGAAGTCAGTCGAATTTGAAACAAACAGCCCTTCGTTATAAGTCGCTGCAGGCAGCAGTTCCATAACGTAACCTGACCAGTCAGGGACAAGGCTTTTACCGCCGATTGTCTCAGCACCAATGATGACCCCGGAATCTCCGTTTCTGGTGACAACCGTCATAAAGGCCACATCAAATTCAGCAAAGGAATAGATGTAGACAGGGTTGGTGGGTATCACGATGACCTGAGAGCCGGGAACGAGCGGGGTATTGACTGGGTACTGCATTGGCTGAGAGGACCAGCCAGAGAACGATGTACAAAAACTGGGGGCGCGCAGCCCCGCAGTAATCGCCATTACAGGGCGGCCATCGTTGTAGTCGATTAAAATCCCTTCCGGCATTATGACCACCTCCCGACAACAACCCGCCCACCACCTGGAAGATTAACTGTCAGCCCATTCCCGTTTATGACGACAATGTTATTAACGCCGTTAAATGCAAATTCACCGCTGTCGGCATACAGTCTTCCGTGGAATTCAGGGCTGGCATTCTTGGGCAGATTCCACCCTCTTACACCGGGTATAAAATTTGAAGATTGAAGAGAGTCCGTAATTTTACCGAAATCAATGGATGCCTCCTGAATGAGTACGCTGCGAATAAAAACCTGCCCGTTATAGACGAAGAATGCAGCCTGCCAGTCACCAGGATTATTACCTGAATAAATACCGAACTGATCTGCAGCAAATACAACCGTGGATTTATAGCTGTTTCCATCAGGCTCGATAGACATACCGAAACCAGTGTTGTATTTAACACCGTTTCTGACAATGCCAAGGTTCAGGGTGTATGACGCTTTCGCAGTGCCGTCGCTGTTGACCTCTGCATTTAGCTTCTGATTTACAGCAGCCATCAGCTCTCCATCGGGGCCAATTTGTGCCTGTACATAATCAGCAAGTTCCGCAAACGCACCATCCAGATTTGCAACCGTGGTGGTGACGGTCATTACTTCAGCTTTGACTTCGCCATACTGCTCAAACTGACGCTGGACCGTCCCATGGTTAGCGAGGGCATTTTCCATAATGCCTTCCAGGTTCGTATCCACACCATCCTTAATGTTCTGGAATGCATCTGATTTCTGGACAGAATCGTCAATGAGATCAATGAGGCTACCTGTATCCATAGAGCACAGCGCCGGTACTTCGATAAAGCCTGATGCACCAAAAGCGTTAATTGTCCTGATATACCAGTAATAGGTATGCCCCACCTGTAGCTGGCTGCTGGTCCAGGTGGTTCCCATCCCCTCGCGACTGGCGTTACCTTCAACCGTTTCAGTGGACGTTCCTGGCAATTGAGTTTCACCCGATGTCCAGAAATCGAACTGCGTGGAAACATTAGTGATCGCCGCCAGACGCGGGATCAGCGTGACGGCAAAGAAGCCCTGCTCAATATCAACATGAGAAGGTGGCAGTGGGGCTTCTATACTGAATTCCAGATAAGCTTCCGGGGATTCTGCCCCCATCTGGTTTACAGCAATAACGTGTGCTGTGTAGGTATTTTTCGGTAAACCGGTAAGACGCGTGAACATCCCGGGAACCTGGACGGACATGACCATCTGACCATTACGGCGAATGATCACTTTGTTATAGACAACCTGACCGATGTTCTGCCAGGACAGGATGCCCTGCACGACCTGCCCGATTTCCTCCACGGTATATTTCAGATTCTGCGGCTGAGCCACTCCGCCTGGTGGCAGTTGAGTAAATGGCGGTCTCTCAATCGGTTTACCAATGGCATCACCCCAGACATCTGCAGTTTCCTGCTTCAGCGTCAGTTGTACGCCATTTTGTACCCCGAACTTCCAGTCGGTAACCCGCATCTCAACGTTAACGATACCGATCGACGGGAAATTCACCTTCACGTACATCCCGGGACGGTAACGGTATCCGCTCAGGTTTAACGTAACGTTCATGGTTCTGGCGATGCGGGTACGCTTTAACTTCACATCAGCGAGGCGCTGAGCCTGAAATTCTGAAGTCACAAATCGCAGCTTCATATCCTGCGATATTTCCACCCCGTCTTCTGTCACCCATTCACTGACAGACACAGAGGGGAAATCCGCTTCGGTATAACCCTGCTGCGGATCGACAAATGTCCCTTTGATAGTGTTAACACGTTCCGCCTGAGAGACTTCCGGCATGATTTCGATATCACCGGCCAGCTGGCTTTCAGTGATCACTTCGGTAGCGGGTCCGTAATAAGCCCCGACGAGAAGACCATGTTTGCCCGCGGTATATGTTACATCCCCCGCGCACGCTGCCAGCATTCCTTCCAGGATACTGACTTTGTTTTCACTGAGATCGAACTCTCCGTTGATGGTATAGCGCTTCTCAACGGTATTCCCCCCAGTAACCACATCCTCATCACAGATATTCGCCGCTTCCTTGAACTGCTCCCAGAGAATATCGGCGTCAGGCACTTTCAGGTAATTGCGGTAATAATCCAGGATGACCAGCGCCGCATTGTTGCTGTAAGCCGTCAACCCGGTACGCGGGTCATAAACGGCACGCCCGTACTTTTCGACCTTGATATTCGGGATGCCTGACGGGAATTTTTCTGCACTGAATTTGAGGGACACACGCAGCCACGTGATCCCCTTTCCGATCATGTCTTCTTTCCATGACGGACAGTTTGCCAGCATGTACGGATCTACGGTCTGGCGATTTGTGTGCAGTTCAAAAGACGCATGCTCCGGAAAACTGCTGATCGGTTCGTCACCCAGCCAGACGGTTCCAATGCTGGATAATGAGTGACCCGCCAGCGCAACAGCCAGGTGCAGCATTTCACCGTCATCCTGTTGCCCCGACTCTTCCTCTGAAAAGAACAATGTTCCCGCTGTCGTGGTGTGACCATAAACAACCGTTTTGGCGCTGGCTGCGGCACGAAGGACCTGTTTACGTTCCGATGTGTCACGGTATGAACCCAGTGATGGCTTTTTGGTCAGTGCCTGAGTTGCCACCTGAGCGGCCACTGTGATGGCCATTGCAATCCCGTAATACTGATATGAGGCGGCAGCACCCGCAGCAACGGTGGCAATGATAGGAATAGCAGCAGGCATTAACGCACCCTCCAGACACTCAGCGGCTTAACCCGCAGACTGACAAGACCATTTTCGCCAGGAACCCATACAACGCCGGAATACACCACCCCGGCGCATCGCGCCCCGGCATTTTCAACAACGGCAATATCCCCACGCTGCGCCAGTTTCACCGGCACCTCGTCGAGATAACGGACCAGCACCTTTTCAAGCGAACCGCCACCGCGCAATATCGCCTTTTTCGCCCCGTGTTCGCTGTCGTAGGTTCCGCGCCAGCCCGCCGCAAAATCCTCGCCGCACATGGCCTGAGCACAGTCCGCCGCGAACAGGCAGCAGTCATGACTACCCCATAAAAAAGGCCGCTTTTCAGCGGCCCTTATTACGGTGATTAATCTGTTATGCCAGTCCGGATGCTTCATGCTTCCTCACTTATAGGTAAATCCGGGTGCATCTTTTT
Organism: Citrobacter sp. Igbk 17; assembly: GCF_028069775.1. Classification (NCBI taxonomy): domain Bacteria; kingdom Pseudomonadati; phylum Pseudomonadota; class Gammaproteobacteria; order Enterobacterales; family Enterobacteriaceae; genus Citrobacter; species Citrobacter sp. Igbk 17. The sequence goes on from NZ_JANEWI010000010.1 coordinate 4,232, forward strand.
TATTGCCCCAGTAAATTGAACGTTCAGCCATCTGCGCCACATAACGGAATATGTGATCGCCTGGATAAGCGGCCTGTTGTGATTCGTCGGTATACCGATCGGGAAAAGGACGCTGCCAGTCTTCAAAAATATTACTGAGAGTGTATTGCAGGGCGTTCGTCTCTCCGGCTGTCGCCCCCGTACTGGACACCTTCCCCTTGAACAGGAGATCGGCAGCCTGGACAACGCCGTTATCATCCATGACCACCAGATAAATTTCGGCGTTTCTGCCCACACAGCGCTCATTCAGCGTGGTGGCAAAGAGGGCCATATCCAGACCAGAAAGGGTCATTTTGACCTGCGTGGGGCTGGTCGTGCTGGTTTCACTGGCATCATCAACGGAGCCCATGCGCCCCATGCCGTAATAAACATAGCCACCGAGAACCAGCGTCCCGGTACCGGAATGCACATAGACGGTGCCGGATTCAAACTGAATATTAGCGGCAATCGCAACTGTCACCCTGTCGCGGGATAACCACTCCACCATCGAGTCAGAAAAGGGGGAATACAGCATTAAAATGCCTCCTCAAGCTCCAGCGTGTAACTGGTAAAAACACCCGGCACACGGTTACCGGCACCCTGCTGGTTATCCTTCAGTTTGAAAATGCCGTAGGGTTTCGCAACCTCAATGACAGCATTAGCAGGCGGAGAACCACGCAACATCGGCGCAAATGCAATCATTGCGGTACCGTTAGCCACGCTCGTTACATCGGCTGTAACCATCTTCAGTTCATCGTTAACGGTGAAATAATCGCCCTGTCTGAGCACAACTACTCCCGGCGTCCAGCCTTTACTCTGAATTTGGACCCCTGTCTGATTAGCGCCATCAACAACGGGCGCACCTGCAGGTGTTCTGCCACTTCTCCCCCAGTCACGAACTTTTACCCTGCCATATTCACCATCAAGCGAAGCCACCAAGGCATCAATACGCCTGGATTTTTCGTCAGTCAGGTTATTAAAAGTCAGGGAACATACCCAGCGGGTACCGGGGAAGCGTGCTGTCTGCGATGCCCCATTGAATGGAGATCGAAAGGTTTTGGTATTACTCTCAGGTCGCCATGTCAGCGACGCGGGACAGACATCTTCCGGCCATTCGAGTACAGCCATAGATTCTCCTGCATTATTCTGCGCGCGTCGGCGCTACTGATCATTTATCAGGATGTAAATGATTTACATACCTGGCTATGGTTGACGTTCAGCCCGTCTGTAATGAGACACAGACGTCCATGGGAAAGGAGGGATGGCTGATTACCTCTTTATAAGGAAAGGAAATGACTTATAAATTCGAATAATCAATTTCAAATGAAATGAAAGTACCAGACTCTACAACTGCTCTATATTCCCTCAATGCCGCGTATGCTGTTTTAGTGAAAACATTGGATGAGCAGTCCCCTGGTTTCGGTGACAAGCTTTTAGGTAATTTAGACAAGGTTTATGAGCAAAATAAAGGTCAGAAGTCATCCCAATTAGCCATTGCTCAAATTGGAATCATTGTTAAAACTTTAATAAGCGGACAAGATTAGCCTTACCAGTTCTAACCTCAACCTTATTTTTAGTGATACTCATTGACGCGGTTTGTTTTTCGAACCGCATTTTCGGTTCTATTTTTTTAGTATCCTGCTCTTCAACTTTTAGCTCTAAAGTCATAGTTGTCTCCCGCCTTTCAGCTTAATGAATATTAATAATGGTTACACGCCAAGCAATCGCCTTGCCTGGCCGCGATTAGAGAAGTCCTGCAAGATATCCTGACGCGCCTGCTTCGCACCGTCATTTGCTCCCTGTCGCGCAGCTTCCTGCATAGCCTGCTTCAGTGCAGCGTCTCCATTACCGGAAATAGAGAAATGCTGCTGAATGGTTTGTTGAAGCTGAGCCCCACCGCCGCCAACAGAAGAAACTGTGTCATCCACCATTCGAACACCGAGATTACCGTCAGCAGTTCGCGTCAGGGGCATTATCGCTTCAGGACCAGCTTCTCCCATCAGGCCTGCACCTTTTGCAAATGCAAACATCGTCGGGCTGTTCACGACGCCATTACGGAAACGACTCAGATCAGGGGAGTCCATTACGCCGCCCTTAGCGAATTTCAATTGAGATGCCGCACCAGTATAAGCTCCGGACGGTGTTGCACCGCCAGCGGATGCTGCACCAGCTACTGAACTACCAAACATCCCACCCAGTGAACCAAACCAGCCGCTATCACCAGCAGATTTAAGCGTGTTGACCATAATTGCTCTGAGCAAGACTTTCTGCAGCTCATTCAGCACACTGTTCGCCCAACTTGCCCAGTCAGCTTTATTACCACTGAGGGCGTCAGCCATGTTGTCCACCAGTCCATCAAGGGTGTTACCGACTAAATCTGACACCTGAGTGTAATAATCGCTGGAAGTATCTACCCAGTTAGCCAGACCATTCTGAGCCCCTGCCAGCCAGTTTCCCTGTAACTCATCTAGTTGGTCATAATGAGAACGGTATTTATCGAGCCGCTCAGCAAGCGCTTTGTCCAGTTCCTGGTTATAGCGGTCATAATCCTCCTGGCTACGAATATCTCCGCTCTGATAGCGTCGTTGCAAATCCTCTCGCTTCTCCAGAAATTCTCGTTCAATACTGAGTTGCTCACGCATCCTTTCGCGGGATTTATCACCAAGTCCTGCGCCAATGACATCTGCATCAAGAGAAGCCGCTGAATTCGCATTTTCACGTTGAAGGTTCGAAACGTATTCAGCCAGTTTTAGATTTTCCTCGTTCGCCTTTTTTACGGAATTCAGGCGATCAACCTCTGTAGCCAGTTGTTCAAGGCGTTGCTTCTGTGTTTCATTAAGTCCAGTTAGCTTTCCGTCAGCGATATCAAATTGTAGTTTTTGCTGTTCAGTAACTTCTGCGCTTTTCTTTCCAGTGGTGTCGATGAGAGCAATCTGGCGGAGGTAACTTGTCTCCATTGATTTAAAAGCTGATTCAAGTTTTTTTGCTGAAGTATCAGTTTTTAATTTCCCGTTTGATTCTCCTGCGTCAAGACCATAATCTGTTTTAGATGAAGAATAATTACCTATGGTTGCTGGATATAGAGGTAGGTTATTTCCTGCTTTAAGGATTGCTCGGCGGCGTTCAAGCTCTGATCGTTCAGCCCGTTTCCCTTCCACATCCATTCCTAATCTGTTGAAATCTGCAAGAAAACCTTCGTCATTTAAATCTGCATCAAGGTTTCTTATGCGACGATCAATTTCCTCTATAGATGCATTCTCCCCTACTGCCTGTCCCCCTTTGTAAAGATCGATGAGTTTTCCTGCTTCCGCTCCAACCTTAACAAGCCAGGTAGCGAGGTCGACCACGCCACTAACAAGGTTGGTGATACCTTTGATAACTTCAGGGTCTTTAAATACATCACCCATATCGCTAATTGATTTCTGCAGGTTAGAAAGGTCAACCTTTGCTAATCCAGCTGATAATTCAATCTTAACCCCTTTAACTTGGTTTTCCATATCCTCAAAGATTGAATTAACTTTTACGAGACTTTCTATATCGGTATCATCTGGGGCTACGCCAAATTCTTTCGCAGCCTTAATATATTTTTGTAATTTATCACCGCCCTGATCAAGCAAAGGAAGCAACTTAGAGAGATCGTTACCCAAGCTTTCAAGGATAGTAGTCTTTTCAGCGTTCGTTTTAATCTTGCTTAGCGCATCACTTATGGCTAAAAGTTGCTTATCCGGCGATTCACTCGATAATTTTTTAGCTGATAAACCGAGTGCATCCAATGCATCTACAGCCTCACCTGATTTATTCAGTACCGAGTCACCAATTTTATCTCCGATATCTTTAAAAATATCAGCCATTTGATCGCCTGAAACACCTGCTTTTTCTGCAGCATACTGCCAAGCAAGTAATGATTGAGTAGACATGTTGAGCGACTTAGCCCAACGGTCAGACTCAGTAATTTGCCTGGAGGTGTTTTTTAACAGGTTGTATCCAGCCACACCTACGCCAATAGCAGCGGCGCTTGCTGCAGTTGCTGCCCCTGTGAATGCAACAGCTACAGATTTTGCATCCTCTTGAACCTGTTTTCGCCATTTCTGCGATGCCCTTTCAGCCTGGCTTAGGCCGCCAACAAAGCCGCCAACTTTGGCAATTAAGTCTATCGTTAATGTACCTAATGATTTACTTGCCACGCTGTCCTCCAGGTAAAAAAAAGCCCCGCAAAGCGAGGCATTTTAATACTTATTAAATAGTGTAAATATTACTTTTATTTTTTCTTTGCTTGCTCTGGATAATCTGAAACATCAAAATCGAACCCCTGTTCGCCAGATTGATAAAATGTCACTCCAATAGTGATTTTTTTATTGCTCTTGATATATTTTTCGAAAGACTGTGGGTTATCAAGAAAAATCATATCTGACCTTCCAGACGCCTCACTACTTGCAGTCCAGGTTTTTACCTTTCCGTTATCGCCCTTCGTTCTTATTGAGCAATCTGAGTAACCACATACAATCTGCCCTTTAGATATCACGACATAGGCATCAGTACCTTGTTTTCTTTTGCGGAAAACCAAGTTGAGTACAGATCCACCATCAACGTTGTATGGGAATGGGAAATTAACATGATTTTTCGATGTATTATAAAAAATCTCCCCAACCTCACCAGTAACGCTATCTTTCGTGGGTTGGTTATGCCAGTTAATAACTGTAACTGGTTCTTTTTTTACCTCTACTTCTTTTACGACATCATTTTTCAACTTATCAGTGCTTACCTGAGTGCTACCCACTGTTTGGCTAGGTGCTTCTTTTTTATTGCTTACTTTGCCAATAAACAAAAGAAGGATAAGAACCCCTACAAAAATAAAAAACACCATCATACATCCCGATGGACCTTTGTTTTTTTTTGCTATGGGAGCTCCGCACTTTGGACATGATGCGGCCTTATCAGATACCTGTTCTCCACACTCTTTGCATTTAATTAAAGCCATTCCTTGATCTCCTTGTTTTTAGATAGGGTAGCAAGGAAAGCGTTTCTAATAAATTCTACTTTTCAATTCCACGTCCTCATCGCTTCCTGCAGGCTGATTGGTTCGTTAGCGGCAACGCGCTCTACAGCTGCTATGTGAGGGGCGAAATCAGCAATGCTGAATGCCGGTGTGTTTGTACCGCGATGAACATTAGCCAGCACAGAAGAAATCAATGCTGCGCCCCATTCCGTCCGCATCATTGGGTTCAGGCTTCCGTATTTTTGACGATACTGAACCCACTGCTGGAACTCAAGGAAGCTAAGGCGTTCCTGAGCTTCTGAAATGGTACGACCACCAATCCCGTTGAGGACTAGTTCGCACCAGATTTCGTCTTCTGCGCTGAGTCCGTCTTTCCCAGATCGTTAACTTCCTGAATGGCCACCAGCAAAGCCACTGTAAGATTCCCATCCAGTGCGCCACGTTCCGGATCAGCCTCACCTGTTACATCAGCTACGGTAAACACCTGATGCCCGTCTTCGTCACAGATTGAAGCTGCAATACGTCCAGCAACGCCATCAATCTTGCCTAGCCCGGCGAGGACGTCAGACGTAGCAGTGTGATAACCCAGAGGGCGAACATAGGTTGTGGCAATGTGTTCTTCCCCGTCAGCACCTTTCCATTTAATTTCTTTCTCTACAGGACGACCTGTGAATGCCCCAGCCTTTTTTAATGAATCAAGATTAAGTTTCATTTCTTTCCTCTCGTATTGCGGGGTTTCCCCCGCAAGTTAATACCTGATTACGATTAACTGGTTGGCTGTGCTTTAGGAACCCAAACACCCTGACCGGAACGCTGAATAGTCGCGGAAGTCTGAACTACTGTATTGGCCTGAAAATCGAAGGGAAAATCAGACACATAGCCCTGGAATACATACCAGGTACGAGTGTCAGGAAGAGAAAGACCATCCACTGCGTCAGGAGTGCCAGAAGTAGCCGCAGTAGGTTCTTCAGTACCATCAGCCCAGCCGATAGCAAAGGTCAGGTTTGTCTGGTCGCTTGATTCAGCAAGATTGCTCAGCATTACGTGACTGGCGTTTGCCGGGTCAGCGTTAAGTGCAACCGTAGCCTGCCCTGGGGTGCGCAACCCTTTTTTGTAGGAACGTGTGTTGGTTTCACTCAGACAGGTATCTTCAATCTGATCTGCTGGGCTACTGCCAGGTGAAAAAGAAGTGATGCATTCTATTTCCTGTACCACACCGTTATTCAGCATGTACATCTGAGTGCCTTGAGTCACTACTGACATAATTATCTCCGGGTATAAAAAAACCGGCTCAAGGCCGGTTGTGGAAGGTTTGTTATCGGTTGACTATCCAGTCAACGTCGAAAGAATATCGATACCTGAGCGTTTCAGGGTCTCGTGTTTGATTTCCCCATCGAACAATGTTGGCTTCTACCTCAATCGCATTACGCATGGCTTTAGCGACAGCAATAGCCTCATCAGGAGTATCGGCATAGATATCAACCTGAAGCGAATACATGTCCGCATCTGGTCGTTGGTTGAGGAAATTTTCAGGAGACCCGCTGATGTTCTGCCAGACGGCGTATGGATAAACAACGTCATCATCCTGAATGCCGAAAGGGTAAATTCTGACAGGGTTGCTTCCAAGTAGAGCAGTCACTGCCGGATTCGCCGCACAAACAGGAAAAATGGGAGCAATCATGCGGTCCCTCCTTTCTTCTGTGCTCGTTTGATAGCTCGGTCAATCCCCGCCTCATAATTCACAGAGAAGGTGTTGAAAACCTCAATCAGTCGAGCATTAGCTGCAGCACGAACCAGAGGTTTTGCCGCCATCTTTTCAGTGCCAAATTCCAGAAGACGCCAGTGAGGGGTAGGTGCATCTTTTGCCGTATTCGGATGCTTTTTAAGTACAGCGCCCTGAAGAATACCTATTCTGAAGGCAAGATCACCAGTTTGTTTGAACATTCGACCATTCCAGCGCAGCGCGACATTATCAGCAATGCTACGGGCAGTGTGTGGATCGTCGAGTCGTTCTGCGTTTCTCTTTATCTGGGTTACGATAATGTTTCCCGCTTTTCTCAGTGCCAAACGCCCTGTTTTCCGTTTGGTTTCCGTAGTAATGGCTTCTAACTTACCAAGCAGTGAATCTACACCTTCAAGCTTTAACTCAATGCTGTCAGCCATCTTTAACCCCCTCAGAACATGGAAGAGTCAGGTATTCAAGTCCGCTATTCGGGTCAGGTAAAATCCCTTCAACGCTGTATATTTTTCCACGGAAGAGGATGCGGTCTTTCTCCTGAATATCATCCCGAAAACGAATGGTGATTCTGGCAGTAACTTTTACGTTAGCGGCTTGAGCTGTAATGAAGTCACGGACTGATGAAGAAACCACGCTGGCATAAACATCTGCCAGGTTGTTCCATGTATATTCCATTGCCCCTGTGGTTGATGACTGGACGCCTGTTCGTCGCTGAATAGTGATACGGTGACGCAGTTTAGCAAACTCCACGATTACCTCGGCTTACCATCAAGATAGGTCTGCGGTGGTAGCTCATCATCAATTTCATCAACGAGCGTTTTTGCAATCAGAGATATCAGTGTTTCATCAGCCAGAGCCAAGCGGTTTATCGCTTCTGCCTGTTTCAGTTGAGACGTTGCCAGCGCTTTCAGTGCCGCCGTTAGTTCGTTTACCTGCTGCTCGTTCATAGGCAATCCTCGTCCACTTTTTAATCCACTCGCGCCGTCTGGCGCATCCTGCGCATGCCATACCTGCCCCTTAAATAATTGTCGGTTTACGGAGATCGTAAATCAGCATTGAAACAGAAAACGGAAGTTCGCCCTGCTTCAACTTGTCCTCCTCTTCGCCGCCACGGTTACGGTCAAGATAGCCAAGCAGAACCAGCAGAGCTGTCTGAACGCGAGTAAGCGGCTCACCATCAATTAGTTTTCCTGAATTATCCACGACTAACGCGCGACTTCCCTGAATGTAGGAAAGTATTGCTGCGCTGCCGCCCTGAATTTTTAAGGTAAGGTCTGAATCTCCGTAATCGTCGTCAATACGGAGATGCAACTTAGCCTCTTCGAGCGAAACCAGTTCGATCATGGCTTATCCCTCAGATCTCGCCCTTTCTTAACAGCAAGCGTCCATCCTTTCGATCCTGTCTCACCAGGCTTGTCACATGTTTTCTCGTTGCAATGCCACATACAACCACCCCATGTGACCGTATCGCCAGGTTGATATTCGGTACCAGATTTGAATACATCGCGATAGATAGTTACCGGGATGTCAAAGGACTTAACTTCAACAGTACCGCTTGCTCTTTCGAGAGAAATTGAGAAGGTTCGCTGGTTATATTGTTTGATATCAATGCCCGACACACCGTCAACAATACATTCCCAGCCTCGCATGCCGTGCGTCTTTTCGTGGGAGCGCCAAAGTCCGCCTTTGTGAGTCGCATAGGTACCGCGTGGATAGCTTTTTTTCTCATCGATGAATGGTTCAAGCTCTATTGCAAGAGCGTCACGACCATCTGAACCCGGTTCAGGAACAGGAATCTTTGACAACAAATCCTGAGCGAGCTTTTCAACATCTACCGGCTCAGGAATTAACGCATTAACTACCTCTTCGACAAGGGGACGCAGATCATCAACCGTGACGCTTTTACCATCCTTAGGCTTGGGAAGTGATTCTAAAGACTGGTTCACCGCACTTTTAGCTGCTTCAGCGATGATCTGGCTAAAGTCGGGTAGTTCTGGTGCTTTCGGCAATTCAATAGCACTCACCGCGTCTGCAACCATTTTTGATACATCAGGAATTTCTACAGGTTGAACTTCAGGGATTGATCCCCTCAGTTCTTCAAGTTGCTTTCCCAGATTACTGGCTGTTTTCTCCAGCGCTTGCTGAAAGTCATCTGCCATTTTTTGAATGGCTGTTCCAAACTCTTCACCAAGCGCCTTTATCAGGGATAATTCACGTTCATTCATTTTGTTAATAATCCTCTGAGCATTGTTTTCGCCGCGAAAAGTTCAGTTTCGCTTAGTGCCTTTCCACTTTCTTCTACTGGCTCTGGTGATGGTTGTGTCTGCTGCTGTCCTTTGCTGAACGGGTCTTCAGATGCGTCTCGTCTTGCCAGAGCTGCCAAGCTGAAGTTTTGCTGCTGCAGGAAGAGTGAATCTCCGCCTTCAACTGGAGGGAGATTTTCACTTTTGCGAGCTTCGTTTGGAGTAAGGATGGTGTTTTTAACTCCATCACCCAGCACTTTCATTCTGCGTTCGCTGTCCATTCGTAACAGCGCGCCGATATCAAGCTCAACACGCTTTTTGCCATCCAGTTCGAAAGTTTCTTTCAAGAGTGACTCGATAGACTCAATCAGTACCTGAAGGCACTGCGAGTAATATTGTTGTTCAAGTGCTTCAACGTTATCAGAACTTGGGATTTCGCCAACGCCAGCCTTATATGCCGGGACATGGAAGGCAGAACAAACCATTTCTGCAGAAAGTTTCTGCTGCTCAACAGTCTGCGCATCTACCGCAGACATGGTGATCGCTTTGTATTCTGCGCCACCTGATAACAGTCCAGTCTTTCCTGCATTTTCCCCTGTGTAACCAGCATCCCATGCTTTTTTTATTTCTGTGGCTTTGTCAGCATCAACAGAGCCAGGAATAGTAATAACGCCACTTGGTTTGCCGCCATTTTTAAAGAAGAACGCAGAGCTTTCCTGGATGTGCTTACCCTGCATTGCTGCGAGTCCACATGCATAGATAGGAGAAATACCGATCAAAGGATGAAATAGGCAGTTAAAGCGATCGTGAATTATTTCTCGCGCCGGAACGGTTACTTGTGTCGGCAAACCGCTAATCTGGTCAGGGCTAATTTGATAAAAAACAGAACCATCATCAGCAACTAAGGGTGTGACTTTATCCGGATCAAGAATACGAAGTTCTGTAATCTTCCCGGTATTGTTTTTAACCTTCATCACGTAGGTATTTCCGCGAGAAAGTTTTGAATTCATCCACGTTTCAAAAAACTGAATTGTGTTCTGAAACTGGTTAGGTTTACTGATTAGTGTGTCGAATTCATTATCCGAAACTTCTTTCCAGATGCCGTTAGAATCTTTGGCCTGAATGGCTGGCGACATCTTTGAAATGTCACTGGCTATCAGCGTAATGCAAGAGAACACCGCATAATACGAAAGTACGGTCTCATTCCTGATTTCCATGTTTCTTTGCCAGGCACCTGCGAAAGGTTCTCTGACAAAGGAAAATATCGGAGTCCAGCCGCGAGATGATGGTTGCTGTAGTGCTTTCTCTTTCCGACTAAAAGGATTCCACATCAGCCATTCTCCGCGTTAACTTTTTTCTTTTTCGGTCCACCAGCTTTTTTGCCAGTCACATATTCAGCTTTATGCAGCAGAACCAGTACCTTTGCGCACTGGTCATTCACAATTTTCTCATCACCAGGCAATGAGTCATGTGTACGCTGTAGGTATCTGATCTTTGCCATATGAAACGGCGGGGTTTCCCCCGCCCTCCTTCTTAGCTGGTAGCGCCAGTGCTGTAATCAACGCCGGAGATAACGGCCACTGCTGCATCGCGACGGCGTTTCCAGTTAATCCAGCGCTCTGCACGGATGGCCACGCTGTTGGTCTGGAACATGGATACCAGTTCCACTGCCGTTGGGGTGGTGCTGTCATGGGTCGGAGCGCTCTGCATTTCCAGAGAAGCTTCGCGAGACATATCAACTGCCACACCGCCGTCATCAGCCAGGTATACATCCGGTGCATTAACCAGCACCAACTGATTGCCAACGTACTGGGAGACAATTACTGGCAGTCCCTGGAATGTACCGCCCAGCATGGTCATGTCCGGATACTCTTTCTGGCCCAGTGCATTTTTACGCATGGACAGCGTAAGAGCCGTAGTGCTGGACATCAGCCAGACCGCGCCATTCGGCTGCAGGTTGTTGGTAATAAATTGACCAAATGCTGCTGCAGCATCGGTATCCGGGTCACCAGTAGACGGAATCGCAGTGATGCCGTTGGTAATAGATGCCGGGGAAACATCAGCCATTGCCGCTTTTGCCGGGTCGATGAAGTCGGTATCCAGTCGAGCGATCACTGCTTCAGCAAGGGCGTTACGTACCAGAGCATCAGCAGATGGATTAGAGAAACGGATAAGCTCTTCTGTCAGAACTGCAATAGACGCCACTTTGGAAAAACCGAAGGTGATGGTTGCAAAGTCAAACTTGGTCAGAGGTTTGGCTTTACCCTGACCTACCCAGCCAGCTGACCCTCCAGAGGTTTGCGCAGGAATACGCACATTAAACGGTACCTGCCGCAGTGACGGGATGCTGCCCTGGCCAAAGCGCCCGATAATGGTCTGAGGGCGAAGAAACTCAACGAAATCCTGCGCGTAATCCTGATATTCAACTAAAGCGCCAGCCCAGGTAGGGTCTGTGGTGGTACCAGCACTAACTGCTGCTTTCAGAACATGGTGAAGTTTGGTGTCATCAGGATACTGATTTTTCGCAATCTGTAGCGCTTCTGAGCGGCTACCGTTACCAGCTGCCAGAGACTTGGCGAAACGGGCAAAGGCGATACCTTTTTCCAGCTTAGGCTCTACACGGATGATGGATGGTGCCTTATTCACCACTGTTACTTCACCAGATGCTGCTTTAGTTACTGGCTTGGCGGTTGATGCCATGCTGGTTTCCATATCACGCAGGCGTTTAAGGTGCTCGTCGACCGCTTTGATTTCAGTAGAGGTGTTATCGTAGCTTTCTGTTTCTTCCGCATCCAGCGTGCGGCCTTCATCGGCGGCTTTGCTCATGATGTCGTTCAGTGAAGAGGCCAGCGCTGCACGCTTGTTTTCAAAACTTTTGATCTGTTCAGCGATATTCATCGTTGATTTTCCTTTTTGAGAAGATTTATTCGGTGCTGAAGCGCCAGCAGAATTTATGGTTTTCACTACCGGTTTCTCATTGCCGAGCGCGGCGAGTAACTGGCGGTCAAACGACTTAACGGTTTGAATCGAACACTCGGCATTCGCCGGGATCGTTACTGCAGAAACTTCAAGAAGCTCCCATTCAAGAAAATGGATGCCACCAGAGTCGAGATATGCGTATTTAATTGGCTTGAAGCCGATAGACAGGCCTTTCACAAGACCTGATTTGATTGATGCCCACGCTTCTTCAAGCCTGGCCACCAACTGCGATGGCATGTCAGGTGTTGGCTTAACAAGTTGCGCCGTGATCTGAAGCCCTTCTTTCACTTTCTTTGCAGAACAGTTCCCAATAGGTTGGGTTCTGTCATGCTGCCAGAGGAAAGGGTTTTCACTACCGAACTTCGCACCGTCAGGGTCCATAATGTCGCCGTCACGGTCAGGTGATGGTGTGGAAGCAATCCCGGTGATTATCCGTTTGTCCTCATCCACCGCTTTCACCGTCATGATCGTACATGCGCGGTCAAGCTTCATTTACTGTCCTCCAGAAACGAAAAAACCCGCCGTGGCGGGTCATTAACTGACGTGTTATTTATATAAAAAATACCTGGTAATCTTTCTTCTTCGCTTCAGGATTAAGTGCCATTAGCGAAACGGCATTAAACAAGGCCATAAGGGGGTCAATTTTCCCCTTTCCACTGGCCTGTTTAGTGATGAGGATAGCGTTACCTTTAGGTTCTACTCTGGCGTTGCCTACACACCAGGCCATTAATGGCTGTCCACCATGAATTAGCACCCCCTCTGCAAGCTTGCGCTCTGTTGTCTTAATCGCACCACCAAGTCTCCAGCCCTGGCTGACACCAACCACTGAATCTTCAGGTATTTCAGCTTCTACAAGAGCATCAAGGATCTGACCGACACCAGAAGGGTCAATGCCAATTTTATCCAGCAGTTCCGCATCATTGATACGGCTGACATATTCAGCAACTTCCTCAGTGTCCTGTCCTACTCGTTTTACGATAGTCAGATCACCGGCCTTAACGAAATCGTTGAACCTGGATTCCTCGCTTTTTCTGCGGCGCACAGCTATTTCATGCGCCCAGGCATGGCCCCATCCAATCCACTCACGGGTTTCTTTGTCACGACCAATAATGTAAAGACCAAGAAGGTCATCAAGGCCACCACCATCTATCCCAACCGTAGCAACCTCAGCTCGCTGAAGGATATCGCTGAATGTTACCTGCCTAATTTGCGGCTCCCAGAAATCAACACCTGCCCATCGGTCACTGCGGAGGTTCAGACCAATTTCGATATTGAGGTGTTTCGCAAGGAACTGCTGTAATGTGCCGTCTGTTTTGTTCTGGTTCTTCAGAAGCTGATCGGCAATCCATTCTTCACTTACCGAACGACCAATATTCGGATTGGTGATGTAGAAATTTTTTGGTTCAAGGTAAGCCTTGCTTTCCACCATAGAGTCAGGGAATTCATACAGGACGCCGAGTGTTTTAAGGTCATTAATCTTCCCATCTCGCACAGCTCGCCAGTAATCAAGGCGTTCTTTGAATACACCAGCAGGCGGTTCATCACTTTGCGTAGTCAGGAATATAACCCACCCTTCGTTGCGAGATACCTGCCCACCAAGTGCTTCCATAAACATGGCTTCGGCATTAGCTCGCTTGCCAAACAACCAAAGCTCATCGACCAGAATGCGCCCTGACTTTTTACCTGAAACAGTATCGGTGTCAGCTGCTACTACTTTGAGTGTATTTCGTGTTACTCGGTGTGTGATGGTGCGGATATGGTCCTGAATCTGAAACATATCAGATAGCTCTTCATCGGCGCGTATCATCCCGGCAGCAGGTTTAAAACTGTTATCAGCCACCTCTTTTGTCGGCGCGAGAATCAGGTGCTCTTCATCTTCACGCCAGCACAGGATTAGCGCGGTCAGCATAATTCCTGCAGCGATGGTCGATTTTGTGTTCTTTTTCGAGATAAGTAGTCCATATTCGCGGATTAACTGCTTACCAGTCTCTGCTTCATAGCCACCGAAAATGGCATTAACAAAGTCAAATACCCATTCCTCAGAACACTCACCAAATGTTGGCTTCCCTGGTAAATCAGAGACGCGTAACTCTTTGAAGATGCCAAGTGCCTGTTCTGCCTGGTCTGGGAAAATTGGTGGTGGGATGATTGATTGCTTTGCAACCAGAAGAGATTCCCATTCAGGGCAAGCCGTGGTCCATTGAGCCATTGATTACCCCTTGTTATTAACAACAAGCTTCGGCGGTGCCATTGCTCCAAACTTGCTACCCGTTGCTGCGACCTTCGCGGCGGCATGTCTTGCATCCTTTTTACCGCCTTCTCCTTTTTTGGGGTGAAGGTATGGCAGCATCGCTTTTGCGGCGTCTTTTCTGACATCCGTCTCTTCTGATACGTCGTTCATCACTGCTTTCAGGAACTCAAGCGGATCATCAAATTCCTTCACCGTTCTGTTAACAACTTTTGGCAGATCATCTGGTTCAGAAATAGCCTGCTCGGCAATGACTTCGGCCCCACGTTTTTTACTGATAAACGCGATGATATCCGGGTCTTTTGCCAGCCGGGAACCCTGTGACCTCGCGGTTTTCTCGGAGTAACCGGCCTTTCGGGCTGCTTCAGCCTGGGATGAACCGGACATCAGCGCTTGTGCGAATTTGCGCTTTTGTCCTGTTAACACGTTAACACCCTCCAAAGGGGAAAATTTTCTGCGCGTGAGAGGGGGCGCGGTGTCCAGCGCGATCGGCGTTGACACCCACTGATACCCCCCCCGGTGTTTGGTCAGAGAATTACGATGCCGTCTTGCAATTTATCTTTCGGCACAGAGTGCTTCAGAGCCTCACTGTCTGGCTGGTTCATTGATGCTTCGCGCGATGACTTACCTGAGTGGCAATCAATGCACAGCGTCCACAGGTTGCTCTCATCGTTGTCACCACCAAACTGTAGTGCTATGCGGTGATCAAGTTCACTGTCATGCAGGTCAACCACTCGCTGACACATGCAACAGTGTCCACCGTCGCGCACATATATACGACGCTTGAGGCTCACCCTTGCGCTACCGCTTACGCGGCGATGCTCACCATAGACAGGCTTTATTCGTCGGGTGTCGATAGCTTTCAGGCGAGGTTGTAGTGTCTTTAACTTAGACATGTAACCTCCATGCTCTGCGGCGTTCTGTTCTTGGCTGATTGTCTCTGGCTGGTTCTACTGGCTGTCCATCAGCGTGGTCAACAAGTGAGTAGCATGGATAGACAACAGGGCCACCGTAAGCATCACCGACTGCATAGTCTGCTGCTTTGCTGTGGTTCCATTTATCCAGCACTCTCTTGATATGTTGCTGAGGTACGCTGTAGCAGACGCCATGAATAAGACGCGGCAATGTTATGAAGTCAGCTCTGGCCTTATCAGCTGCTATTAGCTTTGATGCTATCTCCAGTTGATACTGTGGTGGACGGCCAGTGCCGAGATAAAATGAACACAGTGCATCTGGATAT
Source organism: Citrobacter sp. Igbk 17 (assembly GCF_028069775.1). Lineage (NCBI taxonomy): Bacteria > Pseudomonadati > Pseudomonadota > Gammaproteobacteria > Enterobacterales > Enterobacteriaceae > Citrobacter > Citrobacter sp. Igbk 17. The sequence goes on from NZ_JANEWI010000010.1 coordinate 19,694, forward strand.
CGAGAAAGCCACACAGCAATCTTGTCGCGGAACCCAGTGACTGGCATAGCATCATCTTCAAGTACGACAACACGGCATGATTGGTTGGCAGCCCATTCAAGCGCTCGGCGATGATTCCAGTTGGCCCCATGCTCACCTTCATCCAGAAGAAGATGGGCTCCCAAATCGCTTGCCAGAAGAACTGCAGAGGCAAAGCGGTCATGGTGTCCGACCACTACGAACTTCACTTGTGTTTCCACCACGCTAACTCCTTACCGAAACCGTCTGTTTTAAAGATGGTATGCACCAGAGGTCCGGTAACGATTCGATCACCGAATGACTTTGCAGCCATTCCGAAAGCACCCATATCCACCAGCGTGGCGGGTGCAGCTTCCATCTTCCAGAAGCGGTGACTTTCTATCAGGTAATACTGACGGATGATGCGGTGAGCGAATTCCATCACATCAGTTCTACTTCCACCTAACAGACCAGCATTCAGCAGTGGTTCATCACGATGCTGCTCGATGAAGTCGCTATATGCTTTGCCGTGGTGATTAGCCTTCATCCATCCATCGGAATACGTCTTGTGCTCAGAACCAACATATATTTTACCCGGCTGCATTTCTGCCCATGGCTCTCTAAGCATCTCGACATCAGTACCATCAGTGCACCAGACCAGATCAAATTCAGGATGTGAGCGCAGGTATTGGTAGATGTGAAGCCAGCGAGCAAAGTAAGGGCTCATGCTCAACTCGGGAACTTCGTATAACTCTACGCCATAAGGTAATACTTTCAGTTCATCCGCCAGTACAACCGGCACCGCACCAGATACTGAATCAGCCCACGACTGTAGAATACCCGCATCATGTTTCATTCTACCTGTGCGCTGTGGATCTGGCTGACTTGTTAGTAATGTGGTCAGAACAAGATTTGGGTTACTTCGGTAAGAAGTGAAAGCTGTATATCCGCTATCACGCCGCGCGTTGAAAATACCAACGTTACGCTTCACTAAAGCTTCGCGATCTGGCCGAGGGATGGAGCGTGAGCCCTCTTCGTGCTCATCCATTGAGTGAATCAGATTTTCAGAGCCAACCACGTCAGCGAAGGCCCATGTCGATAACCCTGCGTTGTGAATACGAAGCGCCAGATCGGGATGCTCGTACATACCACGACCGTATACCGGATCAAAGCCGCCAACCTTATCAATGGCGCTGCGGTGGTAGTACAGCATTACACCGCGCTGCCCGGTGTAAGCGATATGCTTATCATCCCTGTACAGGACTGTCATATCGTTAATCTTTCGTGGGCCAGCGAGGTCAAGAAACTGATAAGCCAAATGGGGCTCTGGTGACTCGATGTAGGGTAGATGCCAATTATCAGCTATTGGCCATGCATCATCATCCCACAGGAAAAGATGCTCACACCCTGCGTCCACCAGCGCTGTCAGGCTGGCGTTCTTGGAAGCGACAATGCCGCGTGATTGCTCATGGCGTACCAACTTAACCCCATCAGGAACTATTGCAGCAGGACTTGATCCATCGTCTATCACAACCACCAGCGCACCAGATGGAAGATGCTTCATGTGCTGCTCAATGGCACGCTTAAGCACTTCATGACGATTATGAGTTGTGATTGCTATCCCAATACGTACTTTATTATCGCCTTCTGGTATAAAACGTACCCCGTTTATTAATACTTCCATAAACCACCATCAGAGAGATTATGTTTGGCAACAAAGTCTTTTACTAAATCTCGTAGTTCATCTGCCTGCTCGATGGTTAATGGCTTATCTGGATGGATTACAACGTTGAGTTCGGTAGAAGCGCTGGGATTATCTAAATCAATTCGTGGTTGTTTTTCGGAATGTTCATTGCTGAGATTAAATGTCGCAATTACTTTCGGCATTTCGTTTGGCGCAGTTTCTACCACCGTTGAAACCTGACCATCAATAAGCAAGCCACCTACTGCTATTCCATACCCGAAGAAACGATCACCGCGATACAATTTTGCGAGCTGATACTTCATGTGCGTTTCCTTTTAGACGTGAGCCTGTCGCACGGCAATGCCGCCCGAGAGGTAAACGCAACCTAACGGCATCACCCAGGCTCACTACTGAAAGACTCTCTTCGATATGCGCGTGCGATGCGCTTCGGTGGTACTACCAGGAGTGTTCGTATGAGATGTTGGCCAGCTCATCTGACAGCTCACTGATGGTGTAGGCTATAGCCATTTTCTGTTCCCTGTTGAACGATGGCCACAATTGACGCAAGGAATCGCTTAAGTGGTTTTGCCAGTGTTCACCAACACTAAGCTCCTCCCAACCAGTAGGCAGCAGGCAAAGACCACGTCCATATTTTTCTTCGTCTGGTGTAAGAGGTGGTAGTGGATTTGCCGCTGTACTGGTGTCGTTACCCCAATTACCAACAACGACACGACCACCACCAGCAAGGTGAACCGTTACACCCTTTTCACCAATTTCAACAGCGTTATTCATCGGTAACCTCCAGGAGTCATGCATTATCGCAGGCACTCAGTGAATGCCTGCTGTAATGCCTACTTAACCGTTTCGATGGTTGATCCGTGTGAGTTCATCACATAAACCTGATCGCCTGGGTAGATGAATTGATAGCGCAGACCGTCAAAGGCTTTTCTCTTCGCATGCTCAGGACTTTCGAAATCCTCAATAAGAATAGCAATGGCATGACGATCAAGAACCCCCTCGCGCTCGCTGACGATCAACTCTTCTTCCTGCAGCGCATTTTTGCACTCTGGGTCGGCATAAACGTCTGGAAGCCAGATGGCAAAGTCTGGGTTGGAGTGGTTATTGGTCAACTCAAGTATTTCTTCAAATCGTTCTGAGTCAGGGCGGGCCACTGTGAACGTAGGCAATTCGCAGATATGTGTCACACCGTTGATGATGGTCTTAACTGTAAACATTGTCTTTCCTTCTTCTTCTTCTGGTAATAAAAAGCCCCGCTATTGCGAGGCCGTAGTAATTTTATTTGGACAGTTGCGCTGAACGGACCGGTTATGCGTCAACACATCTTTCTTAGTCTGGCGGTCCATAACCTCAATGTCATGCTCTGTGAGGTAGATGATGTTCACCCAGTCACAGGCCGTGTCAGTTACTTCAGGTTTTGCGGGTAAATTTTTCGCGCAACTCACGGTCAACATCGTCATCAGGAAGATGATTAACAGTCTGCTGTACATCCCTGGCTCCTTTTGTTGTCTCTACCCGGCGTTCTGCAACGGCTTCAGTAGCTGCTGCACGTTCCTCAGTGCGTTGCTGGTTCGCTTTTGTCTCAGCGATGTTAGTACCGCGTGATTTACCCAGACCAAAAGCACCTGCAATTGCAGCCAGCACAGCAACAACCAGGCCGATAATCATTTCGAGTCCCATAGTGACCTCATACCAGTGCGGCTTTTGCTTTTGCGTAACGTTCACGGCGGTCTTTAATGCCGTTCTGCCCGCCGTTAATAATCTGCGTTACGCGTTCCACATCCCCCGAATACATCAGGCAGCCGCGTAACGTGAAGTACCACGCCGCCGAACGGGCCGCATGTCGCTCCTGCGTTAGCAATTCTGGCGTACTGACAAGGTCAAGTTTCAGCGCCGCACCGCATTTGGTGTAGTTCTCACGGCCGGTGATTTGAAGCAGGCCACGACCGCGATATTTCCAGCCGTCACCCTGGCTGTTATTCCCCATGCGGTCACCGTAAACCAGATTGGCTATTTGCGGCTGGTGAGCGACCTGCTTACCATCGACACGCCCCAGCATTTCACACTGATACTGCGTAAGGCGTTTACCAAAGGTTTTCTTCAGCCCATCTACCGAGTAGTTGAAGCTCTCCACCAGCGAGGTAAAGCCATTGGATTCATGCCCAACTTGTGCAATGAACATGGCCTGATCATTAACCGCTGTAATTCCAAACTCTTTCATTGCCGCATCAATGTGCGGAAACCAGCGCGCAGAAAGCCCGGCGCTTATACCAGCCGCCTGCATAAATTGTGATTGGTTCATTATTGCCTCAGATGATCTACCAGACGTGCCACATTGCCTCTGACGGCGACCAGCACGGACAGGAAAATAATGTTGGCCCCGATAGTGGCCCACGATGAATAAGGGTAGATGCCACACAGATACGCCAACGGAACGGCGCTGTAGATGACAGTAAGCAGCCACGCTAAGCGAGATATCCATGGTCGATGTCGGGAATCACCGCGACGGTAAAACATCAGGGTCAGCACTACCCCAGCGCAAAGCAGCGCGTTGATTGTTGCCGATTGGTCATTTAGTACCACCTGAACCTCCCCGGCGCGTTATTAGCGCCACCAGCGAGCCGACATCCTGGTTATTCAGAAACGTCAGGATTTTGACAGCTAAAGCAGAAACGATTACGGCTCCGATAGCGTCCAGAGGCTTATCACTATAGCCAGTCCAGTCAGCCAGCTTTGAACCAACCAGCCCTGAGCAGATGATCCCGGCGATGTAGGACACGACAAAATACGCCAGCCGGCGCGCTGCACTCAGGTCCGCGGCGGTTGCAATGTAAAATACAGCCCCGGCAAATGCGCCAAACACCACGCCGTAATCGGTTCCGGAAACAAATCCATAGACACTGGCTCCCGTCAGGACACCACCAGCCAGCCCAGTACCGGAAATCGGATCGGACATTTAGCCCCCTCTTTATTGCTGTGAGTCCTCTCAGAAATGAGGGGAATAAAAAAGGCCGCCATACGGCAGCCTCGAAGTCAGATAGGTTGTTTACATAGGTGGAGTGAGAGGACCTTCTAACACATCGGCTTCACCGTTATGGCAAATGTCATCGCCTCTGGTCAGATGCCAGACCCCTGTGATTGTTTTACCCGTTTCCAGATCATCAACAGTGTCATTCGTGTAGTACGCTACCTGTACAACACCGACATGCTGAATCCAGTAATAACCTTCTTTCATATACGTCCCCATCCCGCCCTAGTTACTGAGCAGTATATGCATTGGACAATGCCGCAGGCGTTAGAAATTCTACATGTTGAATTAAGCAGAAAACTCGTAGCGTCACTTTTTAAGCACAGTACGCTCAATTCTGCGTACTCACCTTATTGCTGTGAGTCGTCTCAGAACGAGGGGAATAAAAAAGGCCACCCGTAGGCAGCCTCGACTGTATAGAATTTTCTATAATGATTATTGGTGAAATCTTACTGCAAGGAAGTAAAGCCCCAGCAAAGTAGTGGTTATTATATTCATTAAGATGAATAAGTATCCACCAACGAAAAATGTTTTAAGCCAGATAATGACGTCAGGAGACCAAAAGGTAAGCAACCATAAATGAAACGGTTTACCGACTAGAATTGAAACCATTCCTAAGCAAAACAACATAAAACTTACAAGAGCAAGATAGCCAAAAAGGTAACAAACGAAGCGCCTGCGAGTTAGTAATACGGTCATTTTTTCCCCACGAAACTCTTCTAACAAGGTAGGGGGATCGCCAGCCATAACTTCATCGATAGTAGCACTTGAAAACGTAGATACCGCAGCCAAAGCCGCAATGTAAAATCCTATCAGCACCTGCAGTAACCCATTAACCTGGAGCAGAAGTCCATTAGTCTCGATCAATGGGATTTTATTAGCATGAAAATGATAAGCAATTGTTAAACACACAGACACCGCGAATGGTACGATGAAGTCGTACCATTTCTTTTCCTCATGTTTAATGCGGAGATAACTTAGCGGCGAAAAAAGTTTCATTTGAAACTCCCCTTAGAGCAGCCCAATCATCTTTGCTTCAAGCTCCAGATGGACTGTACTTTCACATTGATTAATGAGCTTACCCAGGATGACCTTCTCACTTTTTGTGAACAGTTTGGTGGAAGCATCCTCATTACGATCCAAATCCAAGCTAGCCTGTTTCCCATCTTTTGAATAGCTAATTGACACCTTGGAATATCCGGATTGTTGACCTTTCTTGCGTAAAATCTCAAGCAGCCTCTCTTTATCTTTCAAAGGTGGTTGTTTGATAATTTTATACCTAACTGAACGTTCGGACAGTTGAGTGTACGCGCTTTGATCCAATCCACCTTTCTTTCTAGTGCTCACAAGTTTGACGTTATGAAGTTTCGCCCCTTTGAGTGCATCCATTAGGGTTTGTGACCCATGCGAATAAATCTCTAATTTTGGGCGATGCTGGCACATAGCTTTTGTTGCTGGATTTTTAAATTCACATCCAGAGAAAGCATCTCTAAGCATGGAGTTAAGAAATGGATCGAGAACGGATTTACTGATACCTGGAACCGACTCAACTAAAGTTTTGTAATGATCGGCAGTGTGTTTGACAACATCTGTCGATATCACGATATGGCAGGAAACCGCAATGCCTTCTCCAGCTAACTTTGGCTCAACCCTTAAATTTCCTGTGGTTAGCTCACCAAAAACAGGATCAGAACCGTTCTTATCACAAAGCTGGATGAGCAAAGTAGCTTGCTGATCACCAGTAGCAAACTTCATTTCGGAAATTCTCAGTGCGCGCATTTTATTGTTGTAAAGCTTAACAGCGTTCCCCGAGTCTACGAGAACTTTCAGCTTTGTTAGTACATCAACAATTGGAATGTTAGGGGCAGCTGCGTGCGTAGGTGTCAAAGCAAAATCAAAGAAAGAAACCCACCGTTCATTATTGGAAAGCACAACGTCACCATTTAATTATTTGTTCTTATGAACACAATAACTTAGCAAAATAAAAAATACAGTGATCGCTGATAAAAAAACCCGCGCAATGGCGGGTTCTTAATGTTTGTTGCTCAGTTCGCTTTAACGCCCCGAGCTTATCACAATTTAAGCACTTACTGGCTCACTTTTCAAGTAGAATTTGCCGCCATTTGTGTCGAATGTGTCACAAAGTGGTGCGTAAAGCATCGATTCTGCAAAACTTAACCATGTATCAATTCGACGGCGGCAGGTCATGAAGGTCCATTCAGGGTGTTTTTGCTGCAACTCAGTGGCCATCTGGCGCTTACTCTTACGCAGGCGGTGTCGGTCTACGATCACCCCATAGAGAGAGCCGTATGCATCGTTCATCAAAACGGAAGCTATGACGCCGTCAATTTTTAAGCCTTCATCGTCAGAGCAGAAGGCCAGGCAGCTTTTATTCTTCCCTTCAAGAATCTCTCTGAAGAATTCTTCCAGTTCTGTCTTGCTGATACCCGCTTTCTTCATCCGGCGTAGCGCTTCGTTGATTGCCGTCTTGGTGATTTTCCCGGATGCCAGTAGCTGGTTAAACATGTTCCCTCCACTACCACCGCCGATATAAGACCAGCGGCCCCACATGCGCAACTTACCCTGTATCCAGATGCTTTCCAGAGTACGAAGACGAACCATTTCACCAGATTTACCAACTTCAGAAGGATTAATCATTTAGCGTTCTCCACTTACGCCAGTACGCCGATTGCCAGCGCACGATCTATAACCCGAAACACGAGGACCAGCTGGTCACCGTATTTCGATTCAAATGCCACAGGATCAGCATGCAACTCGTCGTGATGCTCTCTGCACAGAGGAATCACAAACAGGTCGTGTGCCTTTGTACCCATACCACCCTGCCCGTGGCCAATCAGGTGGTGGGGGTCGTCAGCTTGCTTGTTACAGCAGACGCACGGCTGGGCCTTAACCCATCTCGTGTATTTCTCATTCACCCAGCGGCGACGCTTGGGTTTAAGCATGAAGGATTCCGGTGTCTCCGGGTCTACCTTCATCGCCACTATCTTTTTCGCTTTCTCCTGTACCAGTTGTTGAGCAGGTAATGTCGGAACAATATCGCTTTCACGTGTTACCGACTGGTGAGTATCTTCATTCAGACGAAGAGCTTTATGGGCTACGGCTTCAGGTATCTCATCAGCCAGGTCGTTCCTGACCATCCACCAGCAAAACTCCGGCAGCGTAAGAATGTGGTCCTCACTGAAACCTAATTGGCCGTTTACAACCTTCAGTAGCCAGGATACCAGGTTTTCACGGGCTATACCCGCCAGACCTTCAGTGAACTGATCACGAATTTTTAAGTCGCAGCCCCAGCATGTGCGGATTGAGCCAGGCGAATGCCGGGTGATGGTGTAGTTGCGATCGTGCCACTCGCTGTGTGGGTACTGACATTCCAGTTTTCTTTCGAGCCAGGCATCCAGTGAATTCAGTCCACCAGCACGATGTATGACCTTCTGATTTTCGAAGACATCACGCATTAACGGATCGTTCTGAAGCTCCTGGGCAGTCTCTGGAAGCAGACCAGAGGGTAACTCAGCCATTGACTCTTCCTGTGGCTCGATAAGAACACGCCCACGTCTGAACAGATGCATCAGTTCACTGCCTGGGCGAAATATCACTACCCCGGTCATAGGTGCCACTTCAGGTGTCAGTAATGCCCTCACGCTACCTGCCCCTTAGCAATATGCTCTGCCCACAGGCCACCAATCCAGCGAACACCCTTGGCAGTGAAGCGGGATTGATTGAACGCGTAATTTGTCTGGTTTGTCGTACCCGTCTTCACCTCGAAGCGCCCAGCTTCGATATGCTTGCTCTTTGGTGTGAGAACACGGTTAAGCCGGTACATGATGCCGTTCTCAATCAGGAACATAGCAAACTCTGGCTCTTTAGCGTTAAGCAGCTTGGCGACCTGTCGGAAAGTCATTGAACCAGTAGCCGTCACATAACGATCAACAAACTCAGCCTTCGGTGCGGATACTGCCAGTTCTTCACTCAGGCGCTGTTTCTGTTCTGCCAGATCAGCAGCAAGGCGCAGGGCCTCAGGAAGTGACCGGGGGACAATCATTCCACCGTTGCTCTCCAGTTCCTGCCAGCGGTCAACAAGTCGGGCGGTAAACTCCGGCGATAATTGAGCAACGATTACATAGCTGTCTCGTTTGTTCACTTCGTAGTGATGGTATGTCTGCCCGTTCTGGGGATGGGTGTACTGCAATGCAGCATACCCTCCAATCACACCGGAATTCATGAGGCGCTCTATCGTTACGCAGACATTGCTGTGACGGGAATCAACCAGTTTCGCAATCTCACGGCTGGACATGGTGATCTGCTGCCCCACTGTCGCTGCATGATGGGTCGGACACGTTACTGTTATGCTCATTTGTTGCATGCTCTGTCTCCACTTATCAGGCGGCTGCACCCGCCAAGGTTTCAAATCGGCTGATCGTTATCTCTACCCTTCCAGGCTTTACTACCGGTCCCCACTCGATAGCAATCCGTTTAACCTGACTGTCATCTTCCCAGACTCTGGCATTCGTCAGTGCGTCGAACAGCGCTTTGTTGTAGTTATCAAGATCCCGTCGTCTGTTATCTGGCGGGAAAAGAACTATGTTTACCTCAACGTTGACGTTAACTGGTTTAGGTATGCCGCCATACTGCTGCACAACAGAGGCATAAACGTTCTTCTTGAACTTTCTCCCCATCTCGCTTATCAGATGCTTACCCTTTAACGTTCCACGGTCAGGGGACCGGTAATAGGTGTTAACTGTTGGTGGGAACGGGAGTACCAGTTTCACTTGGCCTCCAAATCAATCTCAATTTCAAATGGAATATCCGCGCCGTTATAACAAATACCTCCTAAATCGCTCATAACCTTCCAGAGAGGCATTGTGGTGAATCCCTCATCATCGGTTATTGGCGCGACGAAATCCCCATACAACCATGGTTTGTGCACTTTCAATTCATCATGAAGACGCTTGAGCTCATTAAGTGCCAAAGGTGATAACTTGACTCTAACCATGTCGTTCAAGTTAAGAGATATTCGCTTAGGGTTCTGCTCGATGAGTGATATGCCCCTGGCAACTCCAGGCGCAACTGAGATATATCCCTTCTTCGCTATGGCCTTCACATGCTCCGCTGCGGCGTTCGGTGATGAGCAACCAATCAGCCCAGCCAGTTCACATATCGTTGGAGGGAATCCAAACCGGCGCTGATAGTTCACGATCGAACCAAGTACTTCACTTTGTCTCACGGTAAGTTTGTTCACTTCAGCGCTCCTTAATCCGCTTGTTCAGAATCCCGACTTCGAGATACAAATGAGATTGTGTAAAGCCAAGCTGCTTAACCATCCCCATGGCACAGTTAAAAATTGGCCTGGCTATTTCGCCGCAATTCATGCCAGGGTTAGCCTTGCGTTTAGCAGTTATTTCCTCGTTGCATCTTCTGGCGATGTTACGAAGCGCGTTACGTGCTTCAACGTCCTGCATAAGCAACCTCCAGTAGCGAACCAGGTTTACCAACGTAACCAGGAGCCATGATTACATCAGGGTTTTCTGCCTGATTTCCCCAGTGATGCCAGCCGGGGGCCGCGCAGCGGCTGAACAACTCAATGCGTGACACATCGCCGTATAATTTCTCCAAGCGGTAACGCGCTTCTGCTGGCTTCTGGCTGTGCTCGCCGAGTGGGCTGTAGATAACCTGTTTTACGCTCGCGTCCTGACGCTCAAGACCTTTCCCTCTGGTGGCAATTAGCAAATCCTCGGTATTGGCGCGAGTATGGTTACCACCGTTCATTCGGGTCTGAGCGTTCAACAGGTCGAGGAAGTCGTAAAAGTCCTCTACTCCACCAGCCTGAAGCGCTTTGTTGATGTGCTGCTCAGCCAGTGAGTTGAACTTCACCCAGGTGAATCCCTTCATGGTCCGAACCTTAAAACCCCACGCCTCAGCCAGTTCGATCGCTTCACGGGTATGTGTACCGGTGAACCACATGGCCAGAACGGAATCTTCCGCAGCCAGCTCCCAGACAGGCAGGCGTTTTATGTCGATGAGTTTCATCGTGCCGTAATGGTTTTCCGCTGCACCATTGCTGATGGTGTTCCCGTATTCCCACGGCGGATCGGCGTAAATCAGTGAGTAGCTCATTAACGGCCTCCCGAAAATCGACCAGCCAGATAGCACCCGTCTTCGGTAATAACCGCTGGTTTAGCCAGGCCAAGGCAGCGCTGACGTTCTGCCAGTATTGCTGCTCGCTCTGATTCAATGACTGATGAGCTGAACGCCTCCATGTATATCGTCGCAGCACGGTGAAAGAGACCTTTCGACTCCAGACCTTTTGCCGTTTCCAGTAAAGCGCTTACTTCAGGTGTTGGTTCAAATACCTCGAAGTGGCAATCTGCTGGCGGTTCCGCGTAGTAACGGAACTGACGTCCATCACGTTTACGTGTTGCCAGTTCTGAACCATAAAGGCGGCAAACAGCGAGTTGAAGCTGGTCCTGGCTGTATTGAGTCAGACCTTCGATGATATCCCTGGTCGTGGAGCCGGGATTCATGGCAATAAACATCTGGACTGTTTTCAGAATGCTCATCGTTACCCCCTGAACCCTGGTGGAATAGCGCTGTAATCAGTGTTCTTGAAGCTGGGTTTGAAAATGCCGTCTTCGCGGGCCCATTCACCATTCACTCGTTCAGGTTTTCCTGCTTTGGCCCAGCTATTTGCTGACTTCAAGTACCCAGGGAACTTGGACGGCTGGAAAAGCGTCTGTGGTCGCAGGTAATCAGACATCTTCAGGTCATCACCCCACTTCGCATTGCAGTAATCTACCACCAGCGACAACTCTTCAACGGTGAATCCTTCGCCGATACGTGCACGGATGTTTTGCAGTGACGTGGTTGAAACCTGGTAGCGTGAGTTCGTGACCTGGTTCAGGTGAACCAAAACCTGTTTAGCCTGATCAGTAATCAACACATCTCGGTCTGGTTGCACCGCAACCGGACAAGAGTCTTTACCTGTAATCTCTGTAGTACTCTCTGTTGTAATCTCTGTAGGATCATCAGTGCATTTTGACCTGATGACATCGGTTCGTTTTGACCTGATGGAGCGTTTCACTTTGACCTCTTCCATCGTGTCATTTTGACCTGATGGAACAGCGCATTTTGACCTCTTCGATTCGGTCACTTTGACTTCATCTAAAAGCTCGCTTTCATAGTTGATCGTGTAGAAGTTGGTCATGTCGCGTTGAGACTTGTTCAGTTGCTCAATTTTGAGCACACCGAGGGTCTTCAGGCGGGTGAAGGTTCGCTTCAGAGTCGACTCTGACCAGAACGGGAACTGCTCCAGCCACTGTTCAGTCGTGTTGTAAATCCAGCGAACACCGTCACGCTCCATGCCAGACGTTGTTTCTTTCAGCCAGTAGTTAATCTGCTGCAATGCAATCGCCTCATTCAGGCCAATGCTGTACGCAAGGTCAGGATTTATCACTATTGGTCGGGATGTCATTAACAGGCTCATTCGGACCCTCTATTTCCCTGAATTTACGCTGAAACTGTTCGAGAGGACTGAAGCACTCATGCTCGTATCCGTCGCGCAGGTATATAACCCGTTGAGTTTCCGGTTCCCACCGGATAACCCTGACTGGGACGCCGTAGCTGTCTTTGAACCGTCTGTTGAGTGCTCGCATTCGACCTTCTCCGCCTGGCCGTTGAAATCACCTACAACCCAATCGGCAAACTGGTAGCAGACAGGCTCAAAGCATCCGGATACCATTACCCCATACACGAACTGCGCCGGACCTTTTCCACCGGGCATAGGTCGAGCAATAAGTTGCGACCTGCGGTACTGTGTTGTTACACTGTTCATGCGTTAGTTTCTCCACTGAATACGACACGCCACGACGCCAGGAGCTGCACACTCGCTGGCGTCACTTCTTTTGGCGGCGGCTGAATAAGGCCACAATCGCTCGGATTTCTTCCTCACGCGCTGCCAGATGACGGCGGTGATGTTCCTGAATCTCTTCGGCTTCATGCTTTTCAATCACTCCATCTTCAAGCGCCTTCTGGATAATCTGATCAACCTGCCCTCTTGCAGCTGCTGTACGCATTGCACGACTGAACAAATCAACACGGTCCAGATCTTCCAGGTTTGGTACATCCACCAGCAGTGCACCGCGACGCTTGGCAAAGTAGTCAGCAACAAATGACGTGTTGGAAATGTCTTCCATCGCTTCCAGTTCGGTGACTTCAAAGAAACGACAACCGTTTTTCTCGTACAGGTTGTTGTTGAATTGAGTTTCTGACATGCCCAATGCACCAGCCATAGCCTGGCGGCCTACGGGGTACGCCTTGCACATCGCTTTCACCACTTCTTTAAGGGTTTGCTCTACCATCTTGCTTTTCCTTTGGTAGTTAACAATCAACTTAAAGTTGATTATTGTTGTTAGCGGAAGGTAAGCCGTCGTTTTTATTCGGATAAATATCAGGTCGTAATTGATGGGGAGTTACAGCCCATCCGCCCCACTGACAAAGTTGAATAACTCGTTCAGAAGGTACTCGGTTCTTTGCTATCCAATTCGCAACAGATTGAACTGATTGGAATTCAAACCGCCTTGACACATCTGAAATCGACCCGATAGCCCTTACAGCTTGGGCGGTTACATTCTTATGTTGAGATGACATGTGTTCTCCTATGACTAAGCCTGCATCAATACTACTTATAGTAGCATTTGTTAGCAACTTAAAATAGAAATGACAACTATGCCTTGTGCGCTTAATCTTCTACTTATGGTGGAAAATGCTAAATACAAAGACTTTGCCGAAAGGCTAAACAAGTCTCTCCAAGAGCAATCTATTGGAGTTAAAGAATTGTCAGAGTTCAGTGGTGTCTCGTATGAGATGGCGCGGCGCTACACTCTTGGTACTGCAAAACCGAGAGATGAAAAGATGATTCGAATTGCAGAAAGACTTGCTGTCTCACCGGCTTATCTTGATTATGGTGTGCCTGTTAATGGTGGCGACGCGCCCGCGAAAGGCACAGTCAGAATAGAGCAATTGGATGTTCATGCTTCAGCTGGTTCCGGATATATAAACCAACCATTCCCTACAATAGTGAGCTCAATAGAGATTCCGGAAGAGAGGATCTTCGAGTTGTTTGGTCGTAGAAGCCTTGATGGCATCGTCATGATAAATGTTGATGGCGATAGCATGATGCCCACGCTTTGCCCAAAGGACCTGCTATTCATAGACAGCAAGGTTGAGCAGTTTAGTGGCGATGGAGTTTATGTATTCAATTTTGAAGACAGTACGTTCGTAAAACGCCTACAGAAGGTAAAAGGGCGACGACTAGCGGTCCTTTCAGACAATGAGCACTACCCGCCCTTCTTCATAGAAGAGCATGAAATGAATGAACTATACATTTTCGGCAAACTAATCAGATGCTTGCCTCTAAAAATGATAGAGTTTGGCTAATAACTTATTCATTAAGAAACCGGCGAAAGCCGGTTTTTTTACGCCTAAAATTCATACCCCCATAAAATCAGACTACTCAAAACTATATTTTTCTACTTTTTGTTGTTGCAATTATCTACTTAAAGTAGCTATAGTCATTACATCGAAAGTGAACAGGTACTCAACCAACCATGTATTTACAAGTGGCGCTTGAATGACCGGATGATTCGCAGGTAACAAAAAAGCGCCCACAGGACGCTTAGCTCTTTAACAATCTGGATATACCCAACACAATTAGTCACTTATTTGTCTTGAGTTCATCCAAAACTTATTATCGCAGGAGGGGCAATGAGTTCGAAAATGACCGGCACTCCACATAACCTCCATGGGCTGAAGTATAGATACTTCATGTTTTGCAAAACAACGTGGGCAAAGGTACACAGACTCGGGTCGCTCGTTCACAAGTACCTTTTTCGAGTACACCAACGTACCCGAATCAAGACGCTCAAGTTCATAACCTTCAGTTTGGCTCTTAAAGTCTTCAAACTCTGCAATTTTTGCTTTGAGAAGCATTGTTTCTTCCTCGCGCTGGCGGATCACATCGCCGAGGGAGAAGCACTCCGCCTGAAGCGCGATTAATTTGTTTTGAAGTTCGATAGTTGCAGCTTTAACTTCAGCATCAGTCTTTGCGTCATTGATAACTTTGACGAGACCGGCAGTCTCCTTGATAGCGGTCATAGCCGCTGAAAGTTCAGCGATCACCTTGAGTACTCATATTATTGTTGGGGACATCCAGATTAACCGAATCCTTGTTGTTGGGGAATAGCAGGATCCACCTCGCCTGATGTGGTTAAAAGCTGGCACGAAACATAAAAGCTGTGTGGAGTCTTGGCGGTACCAGTACCAACCTTTGAAGTCCCTGGTACCGCCCTTTTTACTCAACTGAAAGCGCGTTCTGTCCCTTGTCATTAAGTGCCAGTTCGTTAAATCCAAAACCAGCGGAACGCGCTTTCAATTGAGTGGAGAAACTTACCGGCGATTGCAGTCGCCCGTTTCACTAAGTGCCTCTTGATGGGGCATTTACTGAAACGAAACCCAAACTTTTATTCGCCTTTTGGCGAGGGATTCGTGCAACCAAAATTCAGCGGATTTTTCCACTGGAGGACTAATGAACCACCTCGAATTTATTGAGAAGAACGTAAGGGAAATCCTTATTAAACAAGGTTTTTCCTCTTCAGTGGCTCAGGGGGGGGCATGGCAAGCACTTGATTTATATAAGCGAATGTCACAAGCCAGTAAAAAAGGCGCGATTTTTGACGATGTGATGAGGCATGCAAAAGCCTGGGCAGATAAGCAGGTTTCTACGTCCGAAGTCACAAAAAGAAAACGTGTCCAACCTAAAGACCAAGGTGGCCTCTTTTAAGTATCAAGGCCAAAGAATTCAGCGCCGTGCAGGGCGCATATAACACGGAGAAACTAACCATGACGACCACACAGAACGTCACTGAGTTACAACCACGTATGACCAGAGAGCAACTGATCGATGCAGCACGTAAAGCTGCCCCTCTCCTGCCAGCTGCTTCCCAGTGGCTGATGAACGAACTGGCTAACCGCTACGATGTTCAGGCTGTAGTGCTGTGCGAATCAATGGAACAGCGTAAAGCGCTGGCAATTGAAAACACCGCATTACGCGATGACATTATCTGCTGGGCAAAAGAATGCGACCGCATTGTTGAAAGACACACAAAAACACGCAGCAACATTCACCTCCTGGAAGCTCAGCGCGAACTACGTGAGTTAACTCCGGTAACTAATGTTGTGATGAATGAAGGGGCTAAGTGATGGCCGCTAACTCATTCAAGCAGATGTCCCGTGACGGGACCATCAAGCGTACCGATACCGGGATGTTTATCAGCCTTGACCATATCCACGTGCGTGAAGGTTTCAACAAGCGTGAAGACGACGAACGCACCCGCCAGGCAGATGACGACCTGTTTAACTATCTGATGAACGGTGGCACCGTCCCTCCACTGGAAGTTATCGCACGTGATGAAGGTGGGGTGTGGGTTGTTGAAGGCCACCGCCGTCGCCGTTGCTACGCACGTTGTGCTGAAGCAGGTAAGCCAGTAGACCGCATTCATATCATGCCGTTTAACGGTAACGATGTGCAGCGTCTGGCTCGCATCATGACCAGTAATAACCAACTCCCCCTTTCCGATATTGAACAGGCTGCTGTTATTCAGGAGCTTCATAACGCTTTCAACCAGACCACCAGCGAGATTGCAAAGCTGGTCAACAAGTCTGTAGCCACCGTAGAAAAGCTTCTTCTACTCAGCACAGCGAACCATGACGTTCAGCAGGAAGTTAAATCAGGGGCTGTGTCTGTTGATGTTGCCGTTGACCGAGTTCGCGAGTTTGGCGAACAGGCTGGTGAAGTTCTCCAGCACGATAAAGCCGTAGCCGCCGCCCAGGGAAAAACAAAGGTTACACGCAGTTCTATCGCTCCGGAACTCAACATTAAAAGTGCTCGTCGTTTCGTGGAATTAATGGCCATGGCGACGATCAGCGATGAAGGCGTGTTCACTTTGCAAGGTACGGCACTGGCTGAAGCTCTGGCGATCATCGACGAACACAAAGCCATTGCTGAAGCTCGCGAAACCTATCGCCTTTCACAGCCAATCCCTACGACAGAGATTATTGGGAAAGTGCTGTATGTGAAGCTAGATGGTAAGGAAATCGGCTCGGCAATAATTTATCGAGGGAAGAACGTCACTCTGGATTTAGGCGATAAAAAAATAATCGCCAGCCAGTCAAAAGCAGTGGCCCACTTCGTTAAGCAATACAAACTACAGCAGGGAAATAATCATGACAGCCACCAATAAACCAATGACCGGCGCTCAGCTTGATGAACTGATGGCTGTCGCAATGCGCATGCAGTCTGACAGTGAAAAGATGGGTGAACGTCCTGTGTCCATATTTGCCTATGCGGTTCAGATTGCTGTTTTAGAAATTCGCGAAGTGCGCAGGAAGTACGAAGAACTGCAATCACAAAACGCAGACCTTGCAGTACAGCTCGCTAACGCCGAGAGCAAGTGCAGGGAGCTGGCGGCGGAGAATGCTCATGCGCGTGAGCGCCATATATTCATCCGCGCGCTGGCGGTTTCGATTCTTGAGCATAGTGGCGGCCGCATGGACTGGCGTGGCGCGATGGAAGACGCAACCGAACTACTCCAAACGGTGGATTCTGTGTATGCAAAAACCCCATCCACCGACGCTTTCCTGGCTGAAGTGCGGGCGCAGGGTGTGGAGATGTACGCCGATAATTTGGACCGTGGCGCTGACGATGCTGAGCGTGATGGATTTGATGATGCTGTTAAGTTTCTTCGCAGTGAAGCTTCCGGCGTTCGCTTGTTCGCCTCCCAGCTTCGTAAAGGAGCCGCGCTATGAGCAACCGAATTCGCAATGCTCAAGTATTCGACGCTCGCACCGCGGAGTATCCGGTTGATATGTACATTCGCTGGATCATTGGTGGTGAACTTGATTTTGATGCCAATTATCAGCGCGGGTATGTATGGGGGCACGAAGAGCAGCAGGAATTCTTAAACGTAGTGATTTCTGGTTTTCCTATCGGTTCAGTGGCGCTGGCAAAGGCGCCTGACTGGTGTTCGCGTGAGCTTCCTTACATAGAAGTCGTTGACGGTAAGCAGCGCCTCACAACTCTGAAAAAATTCATCACCAATGAGATTCCAATCATCCTGGATGATGGTCCGCTTTACTGGCGAGACATGACTCGCGCGGAGCAACTGGCATTTGGTCGTCGCTCACTCCCCGCAATTGTGCTGGATGAAGTGATGTACAAGGACCGTCTCGCTTATTTCATGGCGGTGAACTTTACAGGCGTCCCTCAAAGCGAAGAACACAAGCGGTACGTAATACAACTTATGGAGGCAGCCCAATGACAGCATTCAACAAACAGGCGCCGATCAAACATCCCGCAATTCGTTATCACGGTGGTAAGTTCCGCCTGGCACCATGGATTATCGATCAGATGCCAGAGCATGTTTGCTATGTAGAGCCATTCGGCGGCGCAGCAGGAGTGCTACTGCAAAAGCCACGCAGCTATGCAGAGGTTTATAACGATCTTGATGGTGAGGTGGTAAACCTGTTCCGCGTCCTGCGTGACCCGGAACTGAACCAACACCTGCAGGATACCTGCGCATTGACGCCATATTCCCGCGATGAATTTTGCGCTGCGAGAGAGGCAACATCCGATCCGGTAGAACGTGCCCGCCGAATGGTTGTGCGTGCTTGTATGGGTTTTGGCTCTGCATCCGGTATCGGTGGTAACTCGGGATTTCGCAGTGACAGCAAGCGTAAATACGCAACTGCTGCGCATCTGTGGGAGCGCTATCCAGAGAACCTGGCTGCGATATGCCAGCGCCTGCAGGGTGTCATTATCGAGAACAAAGACGCCCTGGCAGTGATGCGCGCCCACGACGCCGATACCACTCTGCATTACATAGATCCGCCTTATGTGCCGNAAACGCGCGTACAGGGTAACCGCTATTACAACCATGAAATGACCGTTGAAGGGCATGAGCAACTGTTAGCTGTGGCCAGAACGATGACCGGCATGGTGATAATCAGCGGCTATGACTGCGAGTTGTACAACGACATGTTGCCGGGTTGGACCAAAACCAAAAAGGCATCACGTATCAGTGCAGGGCGCGGTACGAAAGTGCGCACTGAATGCCTCTGGTTTAATCCGGCAACACAGCGTGAAGCGGCGGCCGCTGGCATTGGTGTGAAGGGGGAGTGAGATATGTGGCGAGGAACGAATCGCGGCGGTAGCCAGATGATACTCACTGCCTATGAATACGACCCGGAAAACAAAAAATCAAAGTCGGTTTACCTGCTACGGCATCACAGCAAAGTTAAGCAGACCACGCTTGAGCAAAAACTTGTTGTTGAGAACGATGCGTTTGGTCGGTTTAAACCGATGGTCGAGCTTGCCGACTTTCCCGAAAGATTAAGCGAGCGAGAAGCGATGCTGAAGCTGGCCGACTGGCTTCATCGGCTTGGTGTGGCAATTGAAGATAACTGGAGTACACCATGACAACTAACAAACTAACAGACGAGCAGTTGCAGGAAATCTACGGTGAAGCGGTATCGTGCGAACTGGCAGAGAAAAACGGGGCGTATATGGCCTCTTTCGACTTGCTTTGCAAAATGGACGATGTAGGCGGCACGGCGCATGTTGTCCGAAAGCTTATTGATATGCTCCGGGCGGAGCGGGTAGAGCTACAGGAACGCCGCAAGTCTGATAGCCAAGCGCAAGCCACGCTAAATCGCCTTGCTGTGATTTTTCACGGCTCAGAGGTTGATTTAAACCTGCTAACGGTAACGGCCCAATCGCTGATGGATCGTTGCAAGGCTGCCACCAGCAGCGATCTGTAATTTCCCCTGGGTGCAGCCAGGGTAATGGATAAATAACCATGAGCAATATTTTCCAGTTAGCCCCCAACGAGTGGGTTTGTGAAAGCGTTCTTATCGCGGTTACCGGGCTCAAGCCCGGAACCATCACCCGCGCCAGAAAAGAATCCTGGATGCTGGGCCGCGAGTACCTGCACATTTCACCAGACGGCAATCCCAAGCCTTCTAGCGAATGCATGTACAACAGAAAAGCAGTTGATCAGTGGATCGAAGCTCAGAAAAAAAATCAACCGGGTGCGCATCGGACATGAAAAGAAGTACACTCGCCGGTGCTCCTGGACGTCAGGAGGGAATAATGGCTAATGCATCGTACCCGATAGGCGTCGAAAACCACGGCGGTTCACTCCGCATCTGGTTTCTATATAAAGGTAAAAGAGTCAGGGAAAACCTCGGTGTCCCTGATACTGCAAAAAATCGCAAGATAGCCGGCGAGCTTCGCTCTTCTGTTTGTTTTGCGATAAGGATGGGGAATTTTAATTATGCAGAAAAATTCCCAAACTCACCGAACCTTGCCCGGTTCGGTCAGGATAGTAAGGAAATTACTGTGCTGGAGCTTGCTGAAAAATGGTCAGAGTTGAAACGAATGGAAATCAGCTCAAACACCATGAGTCGGTACGAATCCATCATAAAAAACATGCTTCCACGCATTGGCGAAAACAAAATGGTTTCTGCAGTAACCGCCGAGGATTTGCTGTATGTGAGGAAAGAGTTGCTGACAGGTTTTCATGTCATGAAAAAGGATCACCGGACACAGGTTAAAGGCCGGAAGTCATCCACAGTCAATAATTACATGATGCTAATGGCCGAGATCTTCCAGTTCGGAACTGATAACGGTTATGCAAAAGAAAACCCGTTTAGCGGAATTAACCGCCTCAAGAAAGCTAAGGGAGAACCCGATCCACTCACGTCAGACGAGTTCATCAGGTTTATCCAGGCATGCGGCCACCAGCAGATGAGAAATCTCTGGTCACTGGCAGTCTATACCGGAATGAGGCATGGGGAGTTGTGCGGTCTGGCATGGGAAGATATCGATCTCCATGCCGGTACCATTACTGTAAAACGCAACCTTACCCAGACGGATGAGTTCACCCTGCCAAAAACCGAAGCAGGGACTGACAGGGTGATTTATCTCATTCAGCCAGCTATTGATGCCCTGAAAAATCAGGCCCAGTTGACACGCCTTGGCCGGCAGTATGAGGTTGAAGTGAAACTGCGGGAGTATGGCCAATCAGCCATTCATCCCTGCACTTTTGTCTTCAGTCCTCAGTGCGTCAAACGTGGACCTCGGACAGGATATCACTACGCGGTTAATTCGATTAATAAAATTTGGGCCCCAATAGTCAAGCGCGCAGGCATTCGTTATCGTAACGCCTACCAATCCAGGCATACGTATGCATGCTGGTCATTGTCAGCCGGGGCAAATCCAAATTTTATTGCAGCTCAGATGGGGCATGCCGATGCCCAGATGGTGTACAAAGTTTACGGTAAATGGATGTCAGAGAAGAGTGCTGAGCAGGTGTCGTTGCTCAACCAAGCGCTTTCGCGTTTTGCCCCATCCATGCCCCATGAGCTTTTAGCAGCACAGTAGAATTATTGAAAATCATAATGTTAGTAGCACTATTACTACATTTTAATAACACGCGGCACGAAATGCACTCGACCAGAAAGACAGCTTATGGTGTGATCGGGGTTCAATAAATCGCTAAACAGGGTATACTCCAGCGGTTTTCTTAGTTGTTTATTGTACTAAACGCTCCCGCGAGAGGATGCTACTGCGCACCTATGACACAATTCGCTTCTCCTGTTCTGCACTCGCTGCTGGATACAGACGCTTATAAGTTGCATATGCAGCAAGCCGTTTTTCACCACTACTATGATGTACAAGTAGCGGCTGAATTTCGTTGCCGTGGCGATGACCTGCTCGGTATTTATGCCGACACTATTCGTGAGCAGGTTAACGCTATGCAGCACCTGCGACTTCAGGAGGACGAGTACCAGTGGCTCTCCGGCCTGCCTTTCTTTAAAGCTGATTACCTCACCTGGTTACGTGATTTCCGCTACAACCCGGAACAGGTGCACGTCACCAATGATAACGGTAAGCTGAACATCCGCTTAACCGGCCCATGGCGTGAAGTCATCATGTGGGAAGTCCCGCTGCTGGCGGTAATTAGCGAACTGGTGCACCGTTACCGTTCGCCAGAATCTGGCGTGCCGCAGGCACTGGCTGAGCTGGAAAACAAGTTAGCAGAATTCACTACATTAACGAAAGATGTCGACATGTCCCGCTTCCATCTGATGGATTTCGGCACGCGTCGTCGTTTTTCACGCGAAGTGCAGCAAGCTATTGTTCAGCGTCTGCAGCAGGAACCGTGGTTTGTTGGCACCAGCAACTACGATCTTGCCCGTCGTCTGTCATTAACGCCGATGGGAACCCAGGCACATGAATGGTTCCAGGCACATCAGCAAATCAGCCCTGAGCTTGCGACCAGTCAGCGCGTTGCCCTGGCCGCCTGGCTGAACGAATATCCCGACCAGCTCGGCATCGCCCTGACCGATTGCATTACTATGGACGCGTTTTTGCGCGACTTTGGCGTTGAGTTTGCAACCCGCTATCAGGGTTTGCGCCACGACTCTGGCGATCCGGTTGAATGGGGTGAGAAAGCCATTGCCCATTATGAAAAACTGGGTATTGACCCGCAAAGCAAAACGCTGGTGTTCTCAGATAACCTCGATCTGAATAAAGCGATTGAACTCTATCGCCACTTCTCTTCTCGCGTGCAGCTGAGCTTTGGTATCGGGACACGCCTGACGTGTAATATCCCCCAAGTGAAGCCGCTGAATATCGTTATCAAGCTGGTCGAATGTAACGGTAAGCCGGTAGCCAAGTTGTCAGATAGTCCAGGCAAAACCATTTGCCACGATAAAGCATTTGTTCGTGCGCTGCGTAAAGCCTTCGATCTTCCGCATATTAAAAAAGCCAGCTAGCCTTCCCAGGGAGCCACTTTGGCTCCCTTTTCACGTTTATTTCCGAAATCTTTCACTCCAGCTACGAATTCTGCTTGTCTGATTGCAGATGC
Organism: Citrobacter sp. Igbk 17; assembly: GCF_028069775.1. Taxonomy (NCBI): domain Bacteria; kingdom Pseudomonadati; phylum Pseudomonadota; class Gammaproteobacteria; order Enterobacterales; family Enterobacteriaceae; genus Citrobacter; species Citrobacter sp. Igbk 17. Next base: position 42,423 of record NZ_JANEWI010000010.1, read on the forward strand.
CAGGTAACATAGGTATCCCCCCATTACGGGTGGACATGTGTTTATATATCCGACTATTAACAGAGAGAATATTATGAGCGTTGTGCCTGTAGCCGACGTACTCCAGGGCCGCGTAGCCGTTGACAGCGAAGTCACCGTGCGCGGATGGGTGCGTACCCGCCGAGATTCAAAAGCTGGCATCTCCTTCCTCGCCGTTTATGACGGTTCCTGCTTTGATCCTGTACAGGCCGTCATCAATAATTCTCTGCCCAATTACAATCAGGACGTATTACGCCTGACGACGGGGTGTTCGGTTATCGTAACGGGTAAAGTCGTTGCGTCACCAGGACAAGGACAGAGCTTTGAAATTCAGGCAACGGAAGTTGAAGTTACCGGCTGGGTTGAAGATCCTGATACCTATCCCATGGCTGCGAAACGTCACAGTATTGAGTACCTGCGTGAAGTAGCACACATGCGTCCGCGTACCAATATGATTGGTGCGGTTGCGCGAGTACGCCATACGCTGGCGCAAGCGCTGCATCGCTTCTTCCATGAGCAGGGTTTCTTTTGGGTTTCTACCCCACTGATCACCGCTTCCGATACCGAAGGTGCCGGTGAAATGTTCCGCGTGTCAACGCTGGATCTGGAAAACCTGCCACGCAACGATCAGGGTAAAGTCGATTTCGATAAAGACTTCTTTGGTAAAGAAGCCTTCCTGACAGTTTCCGGTCAGTTGAACGGCGAAACCTATGCCTGTGCACTGTCCAAAATTTATACTTTTGGACCGACTTTCCGTGCGGAAAATTCCAACACCAGCCGTCACCTGGCAGAGTTTTGGATGCTTGAGCCGGAAGTCGCTTTTGCCGATCTGAACGATGTTGCAGGTCTGGCTGAAGCGATGCTGAAATACGCGTTCAAGGCCGTACTGGAAGAACGTGCGGATGATATGAAGTTCTTCGCCGAACGTGTCGACAAAGACGCGGTATCACGCCTGGAACGTTTCATTGATGCTGACTTTGCACAGGTGGATTACACCGATGCGGTAAGCATTCTGGAAAAATGCGGCAAACAGTTCGAAAACCCGGTTTACTGGGGTGTCGATCTGTCTTCTGAACATGAACGCTATCTTGCCGAAGAACACTTTAAAGCGCCGGTGGTGGTTAAAAACTATCCAAAAGATATTAAGGCGTTTTATATGCGCCTTAACGACGACGGTAAAACCGTTGCGGCAATGGACGTGCTGGCACCGGGAATCGGTGAAATCATCGGTGGCTCTCAGCGTGAAGAGCGTCTGGACGTGCTGGATGCCCGTATGCTGGAAATGGGTCTGAACAAAGAAGATTACTGGTGGTATCGCGATCTGCGTCGCTACGGTACCGTTCCGCATTCCGGCTTCGGATTGGGCTTTGAGCGCCTGATTGCTTATGTCACCGGCGTACAGAACGTCCGCGACGTTATTCCGTTCCCGCGTACACCGCGTAACGCCAGCTTCTAACGCTATCGTTTTAACCTTAAAGGCCAGCACTGCTGGCCTTTTTACGTTCAGCGCATTGCTGCATTTTTCACCGTAGATGGACCCTCATCCCGCACTAAACTCAACCCGTAAATTCCCCCTTCCTGTTACGTGATGTTTCACTGCAACATTTAAGAACAAAAAATAATCACTATTTTTATTGTGGATTAGCACTTCATGATCAAATAGAGCATTTATTACCCATCCGCACGGCGTTCTGGACGTCCAAAATAAGCATTTGTAAAAATGGTTCTTTTAAGCAGGGTTAGATAAAAATGTCGTTAGCAAAATTAAGTATAAGAAAATCATATAAATAGATAAAAATGAGCAAAATTCAATCGCAGGGACAGCTGAAATTTGAAGTCGTTCACAAAGTTGCATAAAAATAACATTTTGTTACACATTTTTTCTTTTTGAAACTAAATCTTTATATTTGTAGCACTTTGACAGTAGCGAAACGGTAGTTTGAATGGAAAGATGCCTGCAGACACATAAAGACACCAAACTCTCATCAATAGTTCCGTAAATTTTTATTGACGGAATTCATTGGCGGCAGTGGCAGGTGTCATATAAAAACCGATGAGGGTAATAAATAATGATGAAGCGCAATATTCTGGCAGTGGTTATCCCTGCTCTGCTGGTAGCCGGGGCAGCTAACGCTGCAGAAGTTTATAACAAAGATGGCAATAAAGTAGACATCTACGGTAAAGCTGTAGGTCTGCACTATTTCTCCAAGAACAACGGTGACAACGCTTACGCACCTAATGGCGATCAGACTTACGCCCGTCTTGGTTTCAAAGGGGAAACTCAGATTAACGACCAACTGACCGGTTACGGCCAGTGGGAATACCAGTTCAGCGGCAATAACTCCGAAGGCGGTGACGACTCTCAGAAAGGGAACAAAACCCGTCTGGCGTTTGCTGGTCTGAAATTCGGTGACGCAGGCTCCTTCGATTACGGTCGTAACTACGGCGTCGTATACGATGCACTGGGTTACACCGATATGCTGCCAGAATTCGGTGGCGATACTGCGGCTTCCGACCAGTTCTTCTCCCAGCGTAACGGTGGCCTCGCGACTTACCGTAACTCCAACTTCTTCGGTCTGGTTGAAGGCCTGAACTTCGCTGTTCAGTACCTAGGTAAAAACGAGCGTGATGACGTTCGTCGCTCTAATGGTGACGGCGTTGGCGGTTCTGTAAGCTACGAATTCGAAGGCTTCGGTATCGTCGGTGCATACGGCGCGGCTGACCGTACCGATGCCCAGCAAAACCCGCTTCTGCGCGGCCATGGCGACAAAGCTGAGCAGTGGGCTACCGGCGTGAAATACGATGCTAACAACATCTACCTGGCAGCGAACTACAGCGAAACCCGCAACGCAACCCGTATCTCTAACGGTTATGCGAACAAAACTGAAGACGTACTGTTAGTTGCTCAGTACCAGTTCGACTTCGGTCTGCGTCCGTCCATCGCCTATACCAAATCTAAAGGTAAGGATATCGAAGGTATCGGTGACGTAGATCTGGTGAACTACTTCGAAGTGGGCGCGACTTACTACTTCAACAAAAACATGTCCACCTATGTTGATTACATCATCAACCAGATCGATTCTGACAACAAACTGGGCGTAGGCTCTGACGACACCGTTGCAGTGGGTATCGTTTACCAGTTCTAATAGCAGACCTCTTTGCTAAATGCCTAAAAAACAGGACTTCGGTCCTGTTTTTTTATCTCCGCCAGCGGATTCTTGCGTCTTCAAAAAACACCCCTGCTTTTCGTCACTAACGGTTGGCATTTTGTAAATCTACCGTTAACCTGATAGCGGACTTCCCTTCTGTAACCACAATGGAACCTCGTCATGTTTGAGAACATTACCGCCGCTCCTGCCGACCCCATTTTGGGCCTGGCTGATTTGTTTCGTGCCGATGACCGCCCGGGGAAAATAAACCTCGGAATCGGTGTATATAAAGATGAGACAGGCAAAACGCCGGTACTGACCAGCGTTAAAAAAGCCGAGCAATATATCCTGGAAAATGAAACCACCAAAAACTATCTTGGCATTGACGGTATTCCAGAGTTTGGTCGCTGCACTCAGGAATTACTGTTTGGTAAAGAAAGTGCACTGATTAATGACAAACGCGCACGTACAGCACAGACCCCTGGTGGTACGGGTGCCCTGCGTGTGGCCGCTGATTTCCTGGCAAAAAACACCAGCGCAAAACGCGTGTGGGTCAGCAACCCAAGCTGGCCGAACCATAAGAGCGTATTTAATTCAGCTGGTCTGGAAGTGCGTGAATATAACTATTACGATGCGGCAAACCATTCACTGGACTTTGATGCGCTGCTGGCAAGCCTGGCTGAAGCACAAGCTGGCGACGTCGTATTATTCCACGGCTGCTGCCATAATCCGACCGGTATTGATCCGACGCTGGAGCAATGGCAAACATTGGCTCAGCTGTCAGTCGACAAAGGTTGGTTACCACTATTCGACTTTGCCTACCAGGGCTTTGCTCGTGGTCTGGAAGAAGATGCAGAAGGTCTGCGTGCATTCGCCGCGCTGCATAAAGAGCTGATTGTCGCCAGTTCCTATTCCAAAAACTTTGGTCTGTACAATGAGCGTGTAGGTGCCTGTACGCTGGTCGCTGCCGATGCAGAAACCGTTGACCGTGCCTTTAGCCAGATGAAATCAGTCATCCGTGCGAACTACTCCAACCCACCGGCACACGGTGCCTCAGTTGTCGCGACAATTCTGAGCAACGATGCGCTACGTGCAATCTGGGAACAGGAACTGACTGACATGCGCCAACGTATTCAGCGCATGCGTCTGCTGTTCGTCAACACGTTGCAGGAGAAAGGCGCAAACCGCGATTTCAGCTTTATCATCAAACAGAATGGTATGTTCTCATTCAGCGGCCTGACGAAAGAACAAGTTCTTCGTCTGCGTGAAGAGTTTGGTGTTTATGCTGTTGCTTCAGGACGCGTAAACGTAGCAGGAATGACGCCAGACAACATGGCGCCGTTATGCGAAGCGATTGTCGCTGTTCTGTAATCTATCGCACACAAAAAAGGCCGCAATCGCGGCCTTTTTATTTATCTGTAGTGTTACCAAACCGGCATTTCATCCTGCAGGAACGGGTTATGCAACCGCTCGTAACCCAGCGTAGAGAGTGGTCCGTGACCCGGAATAAACGTCACGTCATCACCCAGCGGTAAGAGTTTACGTTTGATCGCGTCAATCAGTTGGCTGTGATCCCCACGCGGGAAATCACTGCGCCCTACGCCACCTTTGAAAATCACGTCGCCGGAAATCAGTAACTTTGATTGTTCATCAAAGAAGACGACATGCCCTGGCGTGTGACCTGGGCAATGCAACACCTGTAAGGTTACGTTGCCGATGCTAATCCGATCGCCTTCGTTTAGCCAACGATCGGGCGTTAGCGGCTCACAGTCACCCAGGCCAAACATACGGCTTTGCGCAGGCAGTCCCTGCAGCCAGAACTCATCTTCTTTTTCCGGCCCAATAACCGGTACACCGTAATGCTGTGCCAGTTCTGCTGCCGCCCCAACATGGTCGAGATGACCGTGGGTAAGCAGGATCTGCATGAGCGTAAGACCGCTGGCATCCACTTCCTGTTTGATTTTCTCGGCATCACCGCCGGGATCGACCAGTGCGGCCAGACGCGTCTGCTCACACCAGATTAGCGAGCAGTTCTGGGCGAATGCAGTGACCGGAATAATACGATAGTTCATACAGCTCCTGTTTCATTAAGCTTACGGATCACCAGTGCCGTGCAGGCCCGGTGTCAATATGCACAAAGTTACTGCTGGGGTAGTATCCTACACCACCTGCGCGCATAGATAACGCAGCTTTGCGAATATTACTTAATGCGATGCCTTCAATATGGAAATCCATTGCCTGTCCTTTCGTGTGGTAGCTTTTCTTTGCCACACCACGACTACGTGCACGGAGTTCGTTATTGGTATCGATGGAGCGATAGCCGGAGATCAGTTGTACGGGTTTACGCGTACCCAGCAGTCCCTGCAGACGGAAGAGTTGATCAAACAATCCCGGGTCGATGGATTTCACTTTATTCGCCCGAAAGTCACGGAAAAAGTGATTAAGTTTTGCTAATTCGTCCTGAATATAGCCCCTGCCATCAAAAAACTCTGCTTTAATTGACTCACCGGTATGCAGGTTATTCAGCGTCAATATACGCGGACGTGGGGTGGAGAGAGTTGCAAACGCAGGCGTGGGCAGGATGGCAGCGCCGAGGGCAATGCCACCAAGCGCCAGCAATTTGCGGCGATTAGCGTCAAATTTGTCCATGGTATTAAGGTCTACAGGTCAATGTTATCGTATGTATGCTCTAGCGCACGCGGGAAACCTTATCTGGCTAAGTAGTCCACGTCAAGGCTCCCAAACCCAGGAAATACGGGGCTTACAGCCATCCTGCCCCGTTTTCATCATAACTTACGACAATCATTTTCCTCGAACTGCTTCATTTATCTGATTAATTGCTCAGCTTTCGACATGATTTGTGCGCTGGATCGCGCTGTCTGATCGTAATTGTAAATATCTGTTCGATACTGCGTACGTCCATCGCTTCCCACAAAGGCTGTCAGATAGTACAGGTTGACCGGAATATTCTGGCGAATATTGACATATCGCGTATCCCCTTGCTTCAGGGCATCCGAGATGCGTGTATCATTCCAGCCAGCATCCTGCAGCAGCATATTCGCCAGTTCCGAGGCCTTATTCACGCGCACACAGCCAGAACTTAGTGCCCGAGTATCCTTCTGGAACAAATTATGGTTTGGCGTATCGTGCAGATAAATGGCGTCAGAACTCGGCATGTTGAATTTATAGCGCCCCAGAGAATTACGCGCGCCCGGTGCCTGCTGGAAGCGGAACGGCAGATTCGAAGCGGTGATTGTAGCCCAGTCAACCTGCCACGGATCTATCGTCTCTTTGCTGTTCCAGCCGCGCATTACAGTATACCCGTGACGCTCAAGGTACCCCGGATCGTTCCACAATTTAGGCAGTATATCCTTACGCGCCAGCGTCGGCGGCACATTCCACGGCGGGTTTACAACCACGTTATTTAACGCACTGCTCATCATCGGTGTTTTACGATCGGGACGTCCGACGATAACACGGGAAGCCAGCACCTGATTGCCATTCTGGTAATACACCAACGAGTACGCGGGAATATTCACCATGATGCCGGTAGACAACTCACTCGGCAGCAGGCGCAAACGCTGAATATTAAGCGCCAGTACCCCTGCGCGCTGAGCAGGCGTGACATTCAACCAGTCGCGGGTTGCAGGGCCAATCGTGCCATCGGCCCCAAGCCCCTGCCATGTCTGAAAACGTTTCACCGCGTCAACAAGTTCGCGATCGTAGGCGCTACGCCCTTCTTTGGCAGAAGTACTGACACCGGCGTTCAGCATTCCGGTGCGGCGCAGAATTTCGCGCAGTGCCGGGATATCATTACTCCATTCACCGGGGCGCAACGTCGTGGTGCTGGTCAACCGTGGCCAGGGTCGCGAATCCCCCACCAGCTTCAGCAACGACGCATGCATCGCAGCATACTGTGGATGCTGAGGTGTAAGGCTGGTGATAAATGAAGTTAGCTGACCGTTGTCCAGCGCCACCTGCCATTGGTTAACAACGGAGAGCGGTGGTGTTGCCAGTGCATAAGGCTTATCGCTATAGAGCCAGCGGCTACCTTTGACGGGGATATTTGCAATGAAGTGGAGATAGCCCATCATCGCATCAGAAAGCACAGTATCACGTGCCAGACCTGTGACTGCCGGGTCAGTCAGTAACGCGACCCAGGCGTTAAACTGCGGCTGAAAACCGGCAATCGCCACCTCGGCTAACTGTTGTTGAAAGGCTTTTACTGCATCACGATTTTCCCACATCGGTTTCATTTCGCGTGCGGCATACAGCAATTCCAGCTGACTCATATATACCGGCGTATAGCCTGCTGGTAGCTGAGATTGCAATTCAGCGCGAGCTTTATCCACAGATGTGCCATCGGGCAGAGACTGAATTCCCGCCATCACACCGGTCGCGTAAGATTGTACCTGCGGTTGCGATAACGCTGTAGGCTGTTCGCTGACGGCCGCAGAGCTGTCGCCAGGAATCATTTCAGGCTCATCAGCCTGCGCGTTGAACAGTGGAGCGAATGTTACGGCCAGGCACAAACTGATTGCCGACAGCCGACGACCACACATTTTATTAAGCAACATCCCTTGCCCCCTGTTTTCTTTATCATACTTTGAGTAGCCAGACCGCCTGTATTCCCCGTTACTCTCACGGGAGCGGGCCTGTAAAACGCCAATACATTCTGAAGTATGACGAGCAAGCCCGGTGACGCGTTAGGCTTACCTTCAGTATATAAACATCAAATCGTTTTTGCCTAACCTAATGTAAAGAAGTCTAAAGAAATTACACCAGGTATCATGTGCATGTCGGAAAAGAAAAAGGCGGCTTTAGCGCCTAATGCTGTTCAGTTAACATTTCAGTTTCAGAAAGCATCAACATGTGTTGGCGGGGTAATGAACATGCTCTCTCAGAGAAAGGGTTCCGTTCACCTCATGTTCATCGCTTCTCTGTACACTGAACGCCAGTGAACGTGTTAAGGGTGCTATCGCCGCACCCTTAACAATCCCGGCTCCCGGCACGGAAAATTGTTGCTGCGCAATCCCCTCCGCTTATTCCTCCAGGCTACCGGGCCGGGCGCGATGCAACATCCCTGTAGCACGCACCCTGAACCCGCATCCCTGCGGGTTCTCCCGGCCTTACGGAAACACGTCGGCAATTTTCAGCCGGACCAGCCCATATCTGACCATTTCCGCCGTTTTTTCAAACAGCGAAACCGAAATACCTGAAAGTCAGAGAGTAGAAGCGATATCCTCGGTCCGGCTGAAAATCGATGAGACGTTGACGGCGGACCGGGGCTGCCCGCAGGGATGCGGGTAGAGAGGACGGCCTGCAGGGACGCAGGCTCGGCCCCGACCCGACAGGCAGACGGCATAAGACGAATAACTCGCGCAGCGACGATTTTCCCGCCGGGAGCCTGGGTTGCAAGGGAGGCGGCGGCGAGCCTCCCTTGCACGTTCACAGGTATCTGTGATTCAGAGAAGTGATACTGCTGAGGTGAACGGAACCCTGAGCAAGAATCACATATTCACCCTACATGCTTAACTGACAGGCATTAGGCTTTAACACCGCCTTTTTACTTAGCTTGCCTGCGAAGAGGCATCATCTATGCCAGGTAACGGCTCAGGTAACTGAGGGGCAAAACCACGCAGACCCACCACGTGAACGTGTTCGGTATTCTGGAAGACTTTACGCACCAGTTTGTAAGTTGTGCCTTTCTCCGGGCTGATGTTTTCCGGCGCTGCAATAATCAGCTGCATCTGCAAACGCTCGCACAGTTCAAACAGGGTTGCGATGGAGCGGGCATCGAGTCGTGCGGCTTCATCAAGGAACAACAGGCGGCATGGCGAGATATCTTTCCCACGCAGTCTGCGACCTTCATCTTCCCAGCTTTGTACAACCATCACGAGGATTGACATCCCGGTTCCGATCGCTTCCCCCGTGGACAATGCGCCCGATTCAGCACGTAACCAACCGTCAGAACCACGGTTAACCTCAACTTCCATTTCCAGGTAGTTGCGGTAGTCGAGCAGTTCTTCACCAATGGTTTGTGGCGTACGCTGCCCCATGTCAATCTGCGGATTAAGACGCTGATACAACTTCGCCAGCGCTTCAGAGAAGGTCAGACGGTTGCTGTTAAACAGGTCCTGATGCTGTTCATGCTGCTCGGACAGGACATCCAACAAAGTCGCGTGTGTTTCACGCACATTTACGTTCAGACGAACGCTGTTTACCTGACCGAACGACACACTTTGCAGACCCTGGTTCAACATACGAATACGGTTCTGCTCACGCTGGATAGTCTTACGGATGATGTTCGCCACGCTTCGCGAGCTGATAGCCAGCTTCTGTTCACGGGAGGTTAACTCTTCCGTCAGACGGCTCAATTCAATCTCCATCTGCTCGATGGCTTCGACCGGATCGTCTGTACGGATGATATCCTGACGAATACGTTCACGCAGATGCTGGTAGACCGCCACGAAGAACTGGATTTTACGTTCTGGTCGCTTGGGATCTTCAGACATGCGCAGTACATCGCGCAGATGCTCGTTATCCGCCACCGCCAGGCGCAGCGCACCGAGCGCCTTATCCGACATCGAACGCAGTTCATCGCCGGAAAGATAAGCCAGCTCACGACGGTGCAGGCGACGTTCAACGCCGTTGTCTTTTACCATCCGCATCACGGCACACCAGCCGGCTTTCGCGGTCACCACTTGCTCACGCATTTCATGGTAATCGCGCTCAAGCTTGCGCAATCTGCGGGTCAGGTTTTCCATCTCTGCTTCGCAGAAGGTTAGCGCTTTTTCCAGTTGATTACGGCGAGCACGGTTATTACTAAGCTGCGCATGCAGTTCATCACGACGAATACGCGCACGTTCTTCCGCACCGCTATCAGCACGAACGCCGATATCCTGCAGTTCGCGTTGTAAATCGTTCAGCAGTTCTTTCTTGGTGTCATAAGAGCTTTTCAGCGAGGCCATGACCTGATTGTACTGGCTTAGCTGTGCGGCATGGCTGCGCAAAGCCTCACGAGCACGGGTACGTTCAGCCTCCGCGTGTTCCAGACGCTCACGCAGTTTCTCATTCAGATCGCTGTTACCGCTGAGCATTTCGGCGGAGTCGGAATAACTAAAATGCGCCCGACGCTGAACGACTTCAGTGAGTGCAAAGGCCTGCTGACGCGCATCACGCTGCATCTGCTGAGAATACGCGTAGTCTTCTTTCAGCTGTTCAAACTGCTCTGGGTCATTTTGCAGAACGGAAACCATCGGTTCCAGTTTGGCCAGCTGATTACCATGTTGTTGAATAAAACGCGCCGCTTCCTGAGCTTCATCCAGGCGTTCGCGAATTTCATCCACGCGATCGGCTAATGTGTCATCCGCAAGCAAATTTAAACGCGGCAGCAGACGGTTCAGGGCAGAAACACCTTCTTTCGCTTGTTCAAACTGCGTACGGCTTTGCTGGTTATCATTTTCATGGTTGGTGAGCGCACGTTCGAGCTCAACGCGACGGCTATTCAACTGACGAATTTCGGCTTCTGGATCGGCCTCAAACGCTACCGACAGATGGCTGCCGATAAAGCGACTAAATGCCTGATGCAGACGCTGTGTTTTCTGTACGTCGAATGAAAGCGTCGCAAAACGTTCAGACAGCCCCTCACGCTCAGCGTGCAGCGTTTCGATACGGCTTTCACGCGCGGCACGACCAAAAATCGGCACCGTTGGAAAGCGGGAGTAACGCCACTGGCGCTCGGCGGTTTTCACCACCACCGCTTTTTCAAGTTCATCGACGCTGAAGACGCTGTCATCAAACGACTGCGGGTCCCCTTCGATGAAGTAGAGGTCTTCCGGGCAATCCGTCAGCCCATCAAGTTGCTCAGTAATCAGCGACAGATCCGGCACCACGATAGCATGCCGCGAAGGGCCATACAGTGCAGAGAAGTACGGCGCATCTTCGAGGCTAACATCGTCATAAATTTCTGACAGCAGCACGCCGCCGAAGCGTTCCGCCAGTGCGTTCAGACGCTGATCTTCCGCCCCGCCCGGCTGACTTAAACGTTCAATTTCTTCATCAACCGCGTTTTTGCGTGCGCCAACTTCATCACGCTCAACAATGGCTTCACGCTCGCGCTCCAGCAATTGCTGCAAATACTCGGTCACGTCCTGGCTGGAGGTAAACTCTTCGCCGCACTGTTCGCTCAGTTGATTCAGGCTATTTTGCGCAGCCAGCCAGACCGGCGCGCGTTGCATTAAATGCTGAATACGGGATTGCAGCTGTTCCTGTTCCTGACGCAGCGCCATCCGCTGTTCGCTGGCAGACGATACGCTGTCAGACAAGGCGGCAATGCGCGCTTCCAGCTCCTGATGCAGAGCCTCAAGCTCATCGATATCGAAATGCTTACCCTGACGTTTGCAGAATTCAGCCAGCAGACGCTCGGCTTCCTGCTGTTCCCGCAGACGCTGTTCCAGCTCGCTCAGACGCATGCGTAATGGCTGAACTTGTTCCGCCAGATGACGCTGTTCAACACCTTCGCGCAGCAGCTCACGCGCGACGCTCCAGGCATCACCACGCGCCAATGGACCATTAATAGCCGCCACCAGCTGATAAGCCTGCTCGAACTGGCTGTGCGCAGTTTGCGCCACGCTCATTTTTTGTTCCAGCGTCAGCAACTTCTCGGTCGCTTCCTGCTCTTTGGCCTGGAAGGTTTCCAGCCATTCAGCGGCACTGTCGGCGGTGAGATCGGGTAAATGGCAAAGCTCTTTGGCTCGGCTCAGTGCCTGAATCGCCTGAGTATACTGGATGGCTCGCGTTTGCTGAACGTCCAGCGCTTGCTGGTAATCGGCCAGCTGACTTTTCAGCTCATCCACTTCCAGCTCGGCAGCTTCCGCACGGGCTTCATTTTCATCCTGGCGATCGGCAGCTTCTGCCACGACTTCATTTTGTTCTTCGAGGCGAATCTGCAACTCTTCAAGATCCGCTTCGTAGCGTTCAATCTTTTCCTGCTGACGCAGCGCAGTTTGCACCAGATTGAGGTGATCGCTTGCCGCCTGATAATCGGCTTCAAGATCGCCTTCCGCGCCGTTATGCTCACCCAGCTCGCGCGCCATATCCACGTGCTTATACTGCTCAGCCGCTAACTGCTGGCGCGAGGTGTACAGTTCACGGCGATATTCCAGCGCTTTGTCGAGGTGAATACGACGTTCATTAGCGTGGCGCATATAATCCGCTGCCACATAGTTAGTCGCTTCGCTGATCAAATGCTTAAACAGGTCACGATCCGACTGGGTGACGCGAATGGCTTCCAGCGTCATACGGTTTTCACGCAGCGCCGCTTCCATATCCTGGAACGCTTTACGCACGCCGCTGTTTTCTGGCAGCAGGTAATCACGCAGCGAGCGGGTAATGGCGCTGGAGATACCGCCGTACAGCGAGGCTTCAATCAGGCGATAGAATTTACTACGGTCGGACGCAGAGCGCAGACGACGGGCAATGATGCCCAAATCGAACATCAACGAGTGATAATCGGTGATCGAGTTAAACTGCTTAAACTGCACACCTTCCATCTCATCAAGCTTCTCTTTCAGCTCGGCGAGAGACAGAACGCGAGCCTGGCGTTCGTTCAGGGTTTCCGTAACCAGTTGGGTTGGTTGCACCGACATCGGCAACCCCTGAATCGCAAACGGTTTGATGTCCACTTTACGATCGCGCCCGGCAACCTGCTGCAGACGCACGCCGACGACCACACGCTGATGGCGCGAGTTGAGCACGTCAAGCATCGAGTAACAGACACCTGCTTTCAGCTTTCCGTGCAGACCTTTATCGCGTGAGCCGCTAGTTGCGCCGGCTTCGGTGGTATTACGAAAATGCAGCAGGGTTAAATCCGGGATAAGCGCTGTAACGAATGCCGCCATGGTGGTGGATTTACCCGCCCCGTTCCCACCCGACAGCGTGGTAACCAGCTCATCAAGGTCAAACGTACGAGCAAAAAAACCATTCCAGTTAATCAGCGTAAGTGAGCGAAATTTACCACGTTCAATCATTATTCTTCCTCTCCACTGTCCGGCTGATTATCTTCTGGCTCATCATTGAGCTGCAGGTGGTTCTCGACCGACATCGCCTCACCATCACGAATTAAGCGACGCTGTGCTTCGCGTGGATCGTCGCCGCTACGCACATCCGCGCCAAAGCGAAACACAGACTCCGTAATACGGAATTTGCTGCTGTCGTGGCCCATAAACCACACCATGCCTAAACGGCGCAGGCGGTTAAGTGAAGAGCGTACCTTTTCCTGTAGCTTCTGGCGGTCAACGTCTGAACCGGTTGAACGGTTGTTCACTAGCTTCAGCAATTTGGCTTCATCAGCCAACGTTAGCAGCTCGTCGTACAGTTCTTGCTGGGTAAAGATCCCTTCATTCGCCAGACGTTCCGGGCTGAGATAGAGATAGCAAAGAATTTTACCGACCATCATGTCCAGTTCAGACAAGACCGAGCGCGGAATAAGCGTGGTTGAACGCGGACGTAGATAGAAGAACCCCTCCGGTGCACGAATCAATTCCACGTTATAGCGGCTGTAAAACTCTTCAAAATATTCCTGAAAATCCATCAGGAAGGCATGATTATCCAGTTCATCCAGGCCGATATGGCGGCCCGAACGTAAGGCGCTATCCAGCGCCGGAAATAACGGATTCGCCAGCGCCTGCGCCAGCTTGACCGGCATCACTTGTTCAATATTTGTCAATGACATGCGCCTGTACCTTGGCTCCGTAATCATTAATCGGCTGCCATTTGGCTGGCAGTCCGGTGAAGTCTGCTTGCGCTACGCCAAGGCGTACCGCCTGATCGATAACAATACGCGCAACGTCGAAGTGACGCGCACGTGGGTATTGCGCCAAATACTCGCGCACGACCAATCCGAGATCCAGTGGCGTTTGTCTGGATTTATAGATAGCCAACTGTTCTTCGATAATTGCCGCCAGCTGTTCGCGGATCTCGTTAAATTCTTCATATTCCAGATCGGCAGGCAACTCACCGGTGACTTCTTCATCACGCAGTACCATCTCTTCGTCACGCATATCCAGCAGACGATCGGCATTGGCATAGGTCAACGCCCACGGATCGTCAAAATAGCTCTGGACAGACTGACGTAAACGCTGTGCAAAGACGCGATTTTTATCCATATCAATAGCGGTACGGATAAACTTGTGCACGTGTCGATCGTAGCCGATCCACAAATCGATGGATTGCTGACCCCAACTGATAATACGGTCGAGCTTGCTTTGCAGGTCGAACACTAGCCTGTCGACGAAATGCAAATCGTCATGTGCCATCGTCGCGTCCTGAATGCGTAACAGGTTCGCCTGGAGCTTATCGCCTGCGGCTTCCAGCGTATCCTGCAGCTCACGCAGCGTACCAGACGTTTCAGACAGCAGCATTTCACAACTGGAAATTGCCGCCCGCCAGTCTTTGTTCAGCAACTGTGCGATATCGTCTTTTACCTGCTGCTGCTGCTCATCCATAATGCGCTGAGTCAAATCGATACTGTCGAAAATTTCCGCTACCGAATACTTCAATGGTGCATAGACATTGCGGTGCCAGTGGAATTCATCACCACCTTCCGCGGCGGCATCTGCCGCGCGCTTCAGCTCACCAGCAACAATCGACAACTGCATCGACAAACGCAATGTCGAGAATTCACGCTGGCGGATATAGTAATCCGTGATGCCAATCCCCAGCGGCGTTAAACGATAAATAGCGTTACCTTCCGCCTGCTCGCTGGTAAAGCGGTTCAGCAGACGTTGACGTACCATGTCGTTAATCGCGTTATTGGCGCGAACACCGATGGTTTCGCTGGTTTGCTCAAACGCATCACTCACATGGCGGAACGCATCCACCAGCTCGCCTTCGCTCATCTCACCGTCAAGTCGCTCACCGTTCAGCGTGGCCACCGCCAGCAGGAACGAAAGTCTGTCTACCGGCAGAGAGATGGAGAAGTCATTTTTTCTGGCCCAGGCAACCAGTTCGGGGACTGTCTGGGAAAATTCACTCATAGGTTATCCTTGCATCTGCGGTTTGCGCGCGGTGACATGAATATAGCGGCCAAGGCTGATATACGGCTCCTGGCGGCAATAGCGCGTTTCTAACTCAAGTAACATTTCATAACCGTCACGCTGTTGATGCTTATCTCGCAGATAATCATGAAACACGCGTACGCCTGTCTTACCGGTTATCTGCCAACCGATCTCTTCCAGCCACTGATAAACCTGTCCTGGTTCACGCGGGTAGTCTGGTGAAAGCGTACGTTTTTTACGTTTTGGCATCCCAACCTGCACATAGTCAAAATTCCCTGCGACCATGTTGTGCATCAGCAGACCGTTAGCATTGTAGAACATTAACGATAACGCGCCGCCGGGACGCAATACCGACCACAGGGTTTGCAGCACGCAAACTGGTTCAGCCACCCATTCCAGCACAGCATGAAACAATATCAGATCAACCGGGCTTTCCAAATGCGCAGCAACATCCTGAGCGGCGCATTGTATGAAATGCATGTTTCCGCTCACACCTTTTGCCTCTGCTGCCTGCTGCGCACGGGCGATCATCTCACCGGACAGGTCGCATAATGTCACGAAGTGACCGCGCTCCGCCATTTTGATGGCCGTTTGCCCTTCGCCCCCCCCTGCATCCAGAATATGTAATTTCTGTTCACCGAGCGTGGGCAGTAAGCGATCCAAATCCTGCCAAAGAATAGCCTGTCTTAATTGGCCTTTGGTGGTGCCGTAAATGTTACGGGAAAACTTCTCTGCAATGTCATCAAAATTGCGATCCCGCATCGGGCTCTCCACAGGCTGGCTTTAGGGCAACTAAGTAAAACCGCTATTTTGTCACACCCACGCCGAGAATGAACCTTCCTGGTGTAATATCGCTGCAGATCCCCTGCTATATGGTTAAAAAAGGAACCAAAAAGGATGCTTTTTACGCTGAAGAAAGTGATTGGCGGTATGATGCTGCCGCTTCCGTTGATACTGCTTGTGATGGGCATCGGCCTGGGGTTGATCTGGTTTAGCCGCTTTCAGAAAACGGGGAAAGTGTGTATCAGCCTGAGTTGGCTCGCACTTTTACTGCTTAGCCTGCAACCTGTCGCCGATCGTCTGCTGAAACCGCTTGAGGACAGTTATCCTACCTGGCAGGATACACAAAAAGTGCACTACATCGTGGTGCTGGGTGGGGGGTACACCTGGAATCCGCAGTGGGCGCCGAGTTCTAACCTCATCAGTAATAGTCTTCCGCGTCTGAATGAAGGTATTCGTTTGTGGCGGGCGAATCCCGGATCGAAGCTGATTTTTACCGGCGCGGCCGCGAAAACCAATAACGTCAGCACGGCCGAAGTCGGTGCTCGCGTGGCGCAGTCGCTGGGCGTCCCCCGCAGCGAGATCATTACGCTGGATAAACCTAAAGATACCGAAGAAGAAGCGATTGCAGTAAAACAGGCTATTGGCGATGCGCCGTTCCTGCTGGTGACATCCGCATCGCACTTACCGCGTGCGATGATTTTCTTCCAGCAGGCCGGACTGCATCCTTTGCCTGCACCCGCCAATCAACTGGCCATCGATTCACCACTCAATCCGTGGGAGCGAGCAATTCCTTCGCCTGTCTGGCTGATGCATAGCGATCGGGTTGGTTACGAAACGTTGGGACGCATCTGGCAGTGGCTGAAGGGATCGGAACATTGACAGGAATGCTGCCTGATGGCGACACTCACGCGTCTTATCAGGCCGGCGTGTTCAGCGCTCAATTGTAGGCCGGATAAGGCGCTCAGGCTGCCATCCGGCAATGCCGCAACCGGCTACTCAGGCGAGCCAGGGCAGCAGAGATTTAGTCGCCAGATCAAAGTTAGAGCGGCTAAAACGTCCGGTATTGACCAGTTGCGCAACCTCATCCCACAACACGTATAGCCAGCGCCGCCAGATAAATGATTCCGCCACCGGCGCACGTTGTAAATACTGCCACAACAGACTTTCCGCCAGCGCATTGTCCATCAAGCGGAACAATTCATACTCTCTCGGTGCCCACAGCATTAAGCCAGGTCCCACCATCGCCAGAAGCTGATCGCTACGGGCATCTTTGAGCATACTGCGTAAACTGAAATTACCGTGGATCAGTACGCAATTATCATTAAAGCCTTCAAACAAGGCAGGTAAGCATTCTCGGGTACGAAACAAAATTCGCTTGTCCTGCATCGTCAGTCCGGTGTTGTTGAACTGGTTTAACGTGCTCCATAGCACTTCAACACGCTGCCGATACCAGGATGGCCAGAGATTCTCTTGCGTATTGTCCACCGCCCCCACACAGCCACGACTGTCCTGACGGTGCCACGACAGCAAGCCTTCCACGATCTGATCTTTTAAATGCTCCCAGCGTTCCGGGGTTCGGGCAGGCGCTTCTACCGGCACACCGCGTAAACGCTCAAGCAACAGGACATCAGGGCCGGGATGCTCTTCGTGCGTTAAGACCCCATAAATGACTGGCATACGCACCGTCCCGCTGCGTGCCAGCATGGTAGTTTTCCAGGCTAACTGCTGCGCCATCCCCGGTGTGGTGAAACTTCTCGCCATCAGTGGCATCGGATTTCCCTGGCTGTCATACAGTGACCACAGGGCCGTATCCACTTTTTCATTTACGCATTCAATACGACTGAGTTTTTCACCCAACAGATGGCTGAGTTCGGCACGCAACTGTTCCATTTCAGATTGCCCTCATAAATGCTACTGCTTTCATAATGAGCGTCGTGCAGACAGATGTCACCCGGATGAGATCAATTGATGAAAAGAAAAGTGGAGGAAAAGCGTAACGATACGATACGCCTCCCAAAAATACACGTCATACTTCAAGCTGCAGGTGAGTAAAGCCTCCTGCAACTTAAATTATTCAGCGTATCTTGATGGAGAATCGTGAGAAAAACTAACGCATCTCAGCGCGAACGCGCTCAAGATCTTCAGCGGTATCAACCCCTGTGCCAGGCACTTCCTTAGCAACGGCGACGTGAATTTTTTCGCCGTACCACAGCACACGCAGTTGCTCCAGCATTTCAATATGCTCAAGCGGACTCGGCTGCCAGTTTACATAGCGGCGAATAAATCCGGCGCGATAACCGTAAATGCCCAGGTGACGCAGGAAGGTATCGCCCACCGTTTCGAGGCTTTTGGCAAAACGGTCGCGATCCCATGGGATCGTCGCACGGGAAAAATAGAGTGCATAGCCTTCGGCATCCAGCACAACTTTTACCGCATTCGGATTAAATGCTTCTTCCGCGCTATGAATGGGGGCTGCCAGCGTCGCCATTCCGACCTGACGTTGCGCCAGATTTTCTGCCACCTGACGAATAATGACCGCCGGGATCATCGGCTCATCGCCCTGTACGTTCACGATAACGGTATCATCGCTAAAACCACATTTTTCGACAACTTCCGCCAGACGCTCCGTACCGGACTGATGATCGGCACGTGTCATGCACACTTCGCCACCCACCGCTTCTACCGCGCGAGCGACATCTTCATGATCGGTGGCAACAATAATACGCTCAGCGCCAGATTCACGCGCTCGCTCCAGCACATGCACAATCATGGGCTTGCCGTTGATATCCAGCAGCGGCTTACCCGGCAAACGCGTGGATGCATAACGCGCAGGAATAATGACCACAAAACTCATGATTTACTCTCATCAGCAGTCAGAACACGGGCTTCGGTTTCCAGCAAAACGGGAATGCCATCGCGCAGTGGGAAAGCAAGGTTATCCAGTTTACAAATCAGTTCCTGTTTTTCCTGGTTAAACCAGAGTTTTCCATTGCATACCGGGCAGGCAATGATTTCAAGCAGACGATGATCCATAGTTCCTCCAGATGGACCGGATTGTGAATCCGTAAATATTAACATAATCAATTAAGAGGCTGGGTCTATTTCCCAACCGTGCCGAGAGTCAGCAAATAAACCGTCCGGGCAATTCCCCAATGTCACTCGCGTCGCCTGCTGCCAGCGAGCAAAATCACTGATGGCCTGGAGCAAGCCTTTTTGTAGCGTCACCCCGGGCCTAACGCCATCCTGTAACCACAGTGAAATGACTTCCAGCACAGCGGTTTTACGGTGCATTTTGGCATCTATACGTCCAACCAACTGGCCGCGATG
The DNA here is from genome assembly GCF_028069775.1 of Citrobacter sp. Igbk 17. Classification (NCBI taxonomy): domain Bacteria; kingdom Pseudomonadati; phylum Pseudomonadota; class Gammaproteobacteria; order Enterobacterales; family Enterobacteriaceae; genus Citrobacter; species Citrobacter sp. Igbk 17. Next base: position 61,759 of record NZ_JANEWI010000010.1, read on the forward strand.
CAGCAGAGGTAAGACAAAATAGCCGTACTGACGTTTGGCCGCTGGCGTATAGCATTCCAGTCGGTAGCTAAAATCAAACAGCTGTTCAGCCCGTTTACGATCCCAGACCACCGGGTCAAACGGGGATAAAACAGCGCTGTGAGTGGCAGTCAACTTTCCTGCCAGAGCAAGTTCCAGTTGCGGCTGAAGGTTGCTATGCAGCCACAGGGTGCCCAGCCCTTCTACATCAACAGGAATTATATGTCGCTGTTCCCTTCGCATATCGCACCAGTTTTTTAACGCCGGGCGCTTCAGTCGATAGTAATCCGCCAACCACTGCTCCCGGAAGATACCCAAACTACGAGCGCTATTATCCAGCATCACAATTTCGGCTTCATCCTGCGACAGCCAGTCACGCTCGTCATCCCAATGAGGCATGACGCGATGCGTTAAATCATACACTCGCTGAAAATTACGCCGCTCCACCACCATCACTTTCCCGGATGTAAAAAGCCCTTCCAGATGCCGCTTTTGTGGTTTCCATTCCCACCAGCCGCTGGCACCCTTACGTGGATGCTCAAAATCGGCTGAGCGTACCGGCCCATTATGCTGGATATGCTGTAACAGCTGCTCAATCTCATGCGCATGTTCTTTCATCCACGCCGCTTTGTATTTCCAGCCCATTTTTTCCGGAGCCAACATCCGATGGCGTATCAGCATAAAGTCACTGCGCGGTAAAAAACAGGCTTCATGCGCCCAGTACTCCATCAGTTCACCCTGCAGTAAGGCGTCATCGAGCCATTGGGGGGAATAGTCGCCCAAACGACTAAACAGCACCAGATAGGGACTACGCGCGACAATATTGATGGTATCGATTTGCAATAGGGACATGCGAGAAATGGTCGCCAGAATATCCGCCGGCGTTGCCCGACGACGTGTTTTTTTCAGCAGACCTTGTGCAGCAAGGTGAAGATGACGGGCATCCGTCAAAGAAAGGTGCGGCAACGACATTTATGGCCTCATAAATGATCCGCTGCCGCAGCTTGAATCGGTTAGCGAGTCAGCGAGATTAAGCTATCCAGCAACGCATCAGGCCGTTCGCCTGACAGATGTGCGTCAACGGGTAAATACCACCAGTTCTCATCGGAAAATGCGCGGCATTTGACGGCATCTTTTTCCGTCATCACCAGCGTTTGTCCTTCGGCTACCAACGTACTGACGTCACTGTAGGTCAGAGACTGATGGTCCGCCAGTGCGACACATTTTTGTGGCCTTGCACCACATGCCTCAAGCGTGGCAAAAAAACGGGGTGGGTGGCCGATACCCGCCATGGCGACAATATCAGGAAGTTGCGCGACATCGCGGCGTTCACCGGTACGTAAATTAACGGCCAGTCCCGGCTCAAGATGCATGGGAATTTCACCCGGTCGCGCAACGCCGCCATTAACGATCGTGGCATCCACCGATTTCAGCCGACCAGCACGCTCACGCATTGGACCCGCAGGAAGCCACCAGCCGTTACCAAACCGACGCACACCGTCAATCACCACGATTTCAACATCACGAGCCAGACGATAGTGCTGTAACCCATCGTCCGTCACAATGATCTGCACATCATGATGAGCAAGGATCGCTTTTACCGCATCCGATCTTACCGGAGATACCGCTACGGGTACGCCGGTACGTTGAAAGATAAGCACAGGCTCATCACCCGCTTCTGCGGTAGTGGTGTCTGCCGTTAGCAATAGCGGATAAGTCGCTGCTTTCCCGCCATAGCCACGGGACACTACGCCCACACGAATACCGCGTTGCTGCAGCTGTTCAACCAGCCAGATGACTACCGGTGTTTTACCATTGCCGCCTGCGGTCAGATTACCGACTATCACCACCGGTACTGGCGCACGCCATGCACGTTTAAGCCCAAGCTTGTAGCATAGACGAATCCCGCCACTCACCAGACCATACAGCCAGGAAAGTGGCAGTAATAATCGCCATAACGGCGATTCACCGGACCAGATACGTGCGATCATTGACCAAATTGCATTTTATGTAATTGTGCATAAACCCCACGCTGCTCAAGCAGTTCGCTATGAGTTCCGCGCTCAACAATCAGCCCGTCTTCCACCACGATGATCTCGTCTGCCTGTTCAATGGTAGAAAGGCGGTGGGCAATAACCAGAGAAGTACGGTTTTTCTGTAGCTCATCAAGTGCAGACTGAATCGCACGTTCGGATTCGGTATCCAGCGCCGACGTAGCTTCATCGAGGATCAGGATCGGGCTGTCGCGCAGCAAGGCGCGAGCGATGGCGATACGCTGGCGCTGACCACCTGAAAGCAGCACGCCGTTTTCGCCAATCACCGTATCCAGACCATCATCCATCTTGTTGATGAAATCCATGGCGTAGGCCATCTGAGCAGCTTTTTCGATCTGCTCACGGCTATACATATCGGTACGCGCATAGGCGATATTGTTGGCAACCGTATCGTTGAACAGGTGAACGTTCTGCGATACCAGCGCCACCTGATCGCGCAGAGATGACAGGGTATATTCACGCAGGTCGTGCCCATCCATCAGGATCTGCCCTTCATCAATATCGTAGAAGCGTGTAATCAGGCTGGCGATGGTGGATTTACCAGAACCAGAACGTCCAACCAGGGCAACGGTTTTGCCCGCCGGTATATTCAGGTTGATGTTACGTAACGCAGGAATGTCACGGCCCGGGTAGGTAAAGGTCACATTACGGAACTCCAGATCGCCGGAAGCGCGTTCAATGACGCGTTTACCTTCATCTTTCTCTTGTTCGCTATCCAGAATCGTAAATAAGGTCTGACATGCCGCCATACCGCGCTGGAACTGTGCATTGACGTTTGTCAGTGATTTCAGCGGACGCATCAGTGCGATCATTGAAGAGAAGACAACGGTAATTGTCCCTGCCGTCAGGTTTTCCATTACGCTTGGGAAACTGGCCGCATATAACACGAAAGCCAGAGCCAGAGAAGCGATCAACTGGATGATAGGATCGGAGATAGAAGAGGCAGAAACCATCTTCATCCCCTGCAAACGCATCTTGTTGCTGACTTTATCAAAACGCTTGGTTTCAACTTCCTGACCACCAAAAATCAACACTTCTTTGTGGCCTTTCAGCATCTGCTCTGCGCTGGTGGTAACCTGCCCCATGGTGTTTTGCATGTTTTTACTGATGTTACGAAAACGCTTGGAGACCACGCGAATGGCCACCGACACGATGGGTGCCAGCACAATCAGGATCAATGACAGCTGCCAACTGTAGTAGAACATCATGATAAACAGGCCAATAATTGAGGCCCCTTCACGTACCACAGTGATCAATGCGCCGGAAGACGAAGACGCGACCTGCTCTGAATCATAGGTAATACGAGACAGCAGCGTACCGGTGGACTGTTTATCAAAAAAGGCGACAGGCATGCCCATCATATGACCAAACAGGCGGCGGCGCATGGTCATAACCACTTTGCCTGACACCCATGAAATACAGTAGCTGGAGACATAGCTCGTAATACCACGAACTATCATCAGCCCAATGACCACCAGCGGCATCCACAGCAGCACAGAGCGATCGGTTTTACCAAAACCATCATCCAGTAATGGCTTGAGGAGCGATAACATGAAGGTATCGCTGGCCGCGTTAAGGACTAACGCTATACCCGCCACGATCAGACCCGATTTAAAAGGCGCTATGGTTGGCCATAGTCGGCGAAACGTCTGCCACGTAGAGAGATCTTTATCGTTATGCATTCAAAAAACCAGCATTTGTTAGAATAGCCGCATATTCTACCCGTTATCCTCCAACACGCCAAACCACTGATGATACCAACGGGGTAAAATCTGATCCCGTAAACTGCGTATTCGCCAACTTTTTTGATAAATATCCAGCGTGATTTGCCCCTGGTGGGGTGTGTCCAGCCACTGGTAATTTTGTTGCCGGTAACGCTGCCGGACTTTCCATGACGGTAGACGCCAGGCATTGTAGCGGGATGCAGAGGCTATTGCGGCCTGTCCACCAATGCGTTGAACTAGCGCCAATGAGGATGACGTGTTACTCCCATGGTGTGGAACCTGCACAAACGTAGCCTGCAGATGCTGCCAGTAGTGACTTAGCATTTTTTGTTCAGCTGGGGATTCAATATCACCTGTCAGAAGAATACTCTGATGTCCGTCATCCACCTTTACCACACAGGAATGGTTATTCCCCTGCTCTTTATTTCCACTGACTGGCCAATGTGCGCTAAATGTTAATCCCTGCCACTGCCAGCGTTCCCCGCGAAAACAAGGGAGATGACCTTTCCAGCCCAACGGACTTCTAATCCACAGCGACGGCCAGGCTTGCTGTAGTGATTGCAACCCTCCCCGGTGATCCAAATGTTCGTGGCTTAGAATTACCCCTTGCGGTTCCAGGTTGTGCCAACGTAGCCAGGGAATGATCAACTGCTGCGCACTATCGCCCTCGGGCCAGGCCAATCCGGTATCATAGAGAATCGCTTTACCATTACGGGCAATCACCATTGCCAGTCCCTGCCCTACATCCAGCATATGGACCTGCCACAAATCAGCGCGGGGTGTTCTCCAGAATGGTCCACTCAATAACAAAAGTCCGGTAAAACAGGCAACCGGTAGCGTTTTCCATGCTTTTAATCGCCATGCAATAAGCGTCAGCCATGGGGACAGCGCAAGCCATTGCCAACGTCCATCAATGTTGATCCATCCTTCCGGTAAGCTATTGAGTCCCCAAAATAACAGTGCCAGAGAACGGTCAGCGAAATACCACAATCCCGCCTCAATCATCACCTGACCGGTTAAATGCACGACCATTCCCGCTAATATCAGGGGAACTGAAACAAATGTGACCAGCGGTACCGCAAATAAATTGGCCAAGAATGAGGTCAGGCTAATACCGTGAAATAATGCGATTTGGACAGGCAGAAGCAGCACCGTAATACCCAACTGAAGATGAGCAAGCGCCAGTGCTGCACGCCCGATACGCGGGAGTGGCCAGTACGGCATCGGCATCCACTGATACCAGAATATCAGCGCCGCTACGGCGAAAGCAGACAACCACAGGCTTTGTGAAAGCACCGCGACCGGATCCACTACCACAATTGCTGCCAGGCAGGTAATCCAGACTGCCCAGCCACTCCACTGCCTGCCGCTTAGTTTTAGTCCCCCCCATACCATTAGCGCGGTGACCGTGCGTAATGCCGGTGGCTGCAGCCCCGTCAGCCAGGCATAAAATACAGCGCAGAGCACACCCCCGACTAGCGGAGCCTGCCAGCAGATCCAGCGTGCCGGCATAAAAAATTGTCCACCGCGTATCAGTCCGCCAGCGAGGAGTGCGGCAAAAGCAATATGCAGCCCGGAAATGGCCATCAAATGTGCTGTTCCGGTATCACGCATTATATTTTTTACCGCCTGCGATACAGACAAACGTTCCCCCATCCCTAACCCCAGTATGACTTGCTGCCAGGGATAGGCGGCAAGCGTGGTTTTTAGCGAGGAGAGATAACGTGCACGCAGACTGCATTGCGGCGTAATCACTGAGGCCTGCAGAAAACGCCCCGTCAGCGGCTGATGCTGTGCCAATGCATAGCGCTGGCTATCAAATCCACCTTCATTCAGTTGCCCATGCACAGCGCGAACTTTCAGCCTCATCGCCCATGTCTGACCTGCGCAAACATCGCCGGGTAAGTACTGCCCATACAGGACGACGCCAACGGCAGGAAATATCCGTCTCCCCTGAAGGTGTGTAATCTGACCGTAGTGCGTGGTCATATTGTCGGTCCCGGTTATTTGAACGATAGCCTGCTGCGTTTTGGCCGGGAGCGTATCCCCAGCCCAGAGAACCTCTTTCGCTGCCAGTATTCCCCACAGGAAAAACAGCAGGACTAATCCGGCGTAATGCATATATCGATGAGGAATGAGACAAAGCAGACACGCCAGACCAAATACAAAGCTGACACATAGCATGTCAGGTAATACGGGTAATACCGTCAGCGGGAGAATGCCGCATAACGCACACGTACTGATTGTTGTTATTTTCATATGACACCTCCCTGTGACAGAGAGTGTGCAGGACAACTCAGCAGATGTCTGGCAACTATTTACCGGTAAACGAGGTGCATTCCGCTGTTATTTAACTGCAGATGTAACATACAACCAGGTTGGGAGAGCGATTCCAGTACAGAGAGGTAAAAATGAAAAAAGCACCCATACAGGTGCTTTTCTCGGAGCTAAGTCTTGCTGAGGACTTAACCGTAAATATTGGCGCGATCGCGCAGTTCTTTACCCGGTTTAAAGTGCGGAACATATTTTCCTTCCAGATCCACTTTATCGCCAGTCTTCGGATTACGTCCGGTGCGTGGTGCGCGGTAATGCAAAGAAAAACTACCGAAACCGCGGATTTCAATACGCTCGCCCTGCGCAAGAGTCGAGGCCATATGTTCCAGCATCTCTTTTACTGCATCTTCAACCGCTTTCGCGGGAATATGAGGTTGCTGGGTTGCAAGTCTTTCAATCAATTCTGACTTGGTCATGATTCCTCCGGTTCCTTAAAGGCAAAATTAGCTGCTGCATTGATTAAGGGCGGCCGTAGCCGCCCTTTGTCATTGATTACAGGACGAATCCTGTAATCTGTCAAGCTACTCGTCACCCTTTGTGCTGTTAATAGCACAAAGGATTTGGAGCACTCGATATTACTCGCCTTTAGCTGCTTTGAAAGCTTCAGCCATTGCGTTGTTAGAGAAGTTTGCATCTTCCTGTTTGTTAACAGTTGCGATTGCATCTTTCTCATCAGCTTCGTCTTTAGCACGAACAGACAGGCTGATTGCACGGTTCTTACGATCAACGCCGGTGAATTTAGCTTCAACGTCGTCGCCTACGCTCAGAACCAGAGTTGCATCTTCAACGCGGTCGCGGGAAGCTTCAGAAGCGCGCAGGTAACCTTCAACGCCGTCAGCCAGTTCTACGGTTGCGCCTTTAGCGTCAACTGCAGTGACTTTACCGTTTACGATTGCGCCTTTCTTGTTCAGTGCAACCCAGTTGTTGAACGGATCTTCTGCGAGCTGTTTAACGCCCAGAGAGATACGCTCACGTTCTGCATCAACCTGCAGAACAACTGCTGCGATTTCGTCGCCTTTTTTGTATTCACGTACTGCTTCTTCGCCTGCAACGTTCCAGGAGATGTCAGACAGGTGAACCAGGCCGTCGATGCCGCCGTCCAGGCCGATGAAGATACCGAAGTCAGTGATAGACTTGATTTTACCTTCAACACGGTCGCCCTTGTTGTGGGTTTCCGCGAACTGCTGCCATGGGTTGTTTTTGCACTGCTTCAGACCCAGGGAGATACGACGACGTTCTTCGTCGATATCCAGAACCATAACTTCCACTACATCGCCAACGTTAACAACTTTGGACGGGTGGATGTTTTTGTTGGTCCAATCCATTTCGGAAACGTGAACCAGGCCTTCAACGCCTTCTTCGATTTCAACGAAGCAGCCGTAGTCGGTCAGGTTGGTCACGCGGCCAGTCAGTTTGGTACCTTCCGGATAACGCTTAGCGATAGCTACCCATGGATCTTCGCCCAGCTGTTTCAGGCCCAGAGATACACGAGTACGCTCGCGGTCGAACTTCAGCACTTTAACAGTGATTTCGTCGCCAACGTTTACGATTTCGCTCGGATGCTTAACGCGTTTCCATGCCATGTCGGTGATGTGCAGCAGGCCGTCAACGCCACCCAGATCAACGAATGCACCGTAGTCAGTGAGGTTCTTAACGATACCTTTAACTTCCATGCCTTCCTGCAGGTTTTCCAGCAGCTGATCGCGTTCTGCGCTGTTTTCGGATTCGATAACGGCACGACGGGAAACAACAACGTTGTTACGCTTCTGATCCAGCTTGATGACTTTGAATTCAAGCTCTTTGCCTTCCAGGTGCAGCGTGTCGCGGACCGGACGAACGTCTACCAGGGAACCCGGCAGGAACGCGCGAATACCATTCAGCTCAACAGTGAAGCCACCCTTGACTTTGCCATTGATAACACCAGTAACGGTTGCAGCTTCTTCGTAAGCTTTTTCCAGCGTGATCCAAGCTTCGTGACGTTTAGCTTTTTCACGGGACAGCAGGGTTTCACCGAAGCCGTCTTCTACTGCATCCAGAGCAACGTCAACTTCGTCACCAACCTGGATTTCCAGCTCGCCCTGGGCGTTTTTGAACTGCTCTGCCGGAATGGCGGACTCAGATTTCAGACCGGCGTCAACCAGTACTACGTCTTTGTCGATAGCAACAACAACACCACGAACGATGGAACCCGGACGGGTTTCGATTTCTTTTAAGGATTCTTCAAACAGTTGAGCAAAAGATTCAGTCATGTTTAATCTTCAGGTTTCATATTTAACGTCCACCTGGCTCCATGCCGGATGGGGTTGTTTAACATACCCGCTGTCAATCCATTGCAACGGGGGTACTGCAAATTCGGTCGCACTTATGCGAGAGCCAGTTTTTGGCGCGCGTATTGTAACGCTTTTTCAATCACTTGCTCAATGCTTAATCGGGTTGAATCCAAAACTAAAGCATCAGCAGCGGGAACCAGCGGCGCTACAGCACGGTTGCGATCACGATCATCGCGTTCTTCGATCTCGGCCAAAAGGCGTTCAAAGTTAACACTAAAGCCCTTCTCCTGCAACTGTAGCATACGTCGATGCGCACGTTCTTGCGAGGAGGCGTCCAGAAAAATTTTTACTGGCGCATCAGGGAATACCACCGTGCCCATATCGCGTCCGTCAGCGATCAGGCCAGGTGCTTCGCGGAAGGCACGTTGGCGGCGTAAAAGCGCTTCGCGCACACGGGGAAATGCAGCCACCTGGGATGCGGCATTTGCCACTTCCTGAGTGCGGATTTCACCACTGACATCTTCGCCTTCCAGAATAACTTCCAGATTGCCGTCTGTTGAGATAAAACGCACATCCAGATGCGATGCAAGCGGTACCAGAGCATCTTCAGAAGTCACATCAACATGATGATGCAACGCCGCAAGAGCCAGTACACGGTAGATCGCGCCTGAATCTAACAGATGCCACTGCAATGCTTCCGCCATTGCCTTGCACAAGGTGCCTTTACCTGCACCACTTGGGCCATCAATGGTAATAACCGGGGCAATTGCCGTCATCTTTTTCTCCTTAAACAGGCATACGTTAACGTGAACGCCGCGCATTATACGCGCCAACGTCTACGAACGTTATCTTTGTGTGAAAAATACAGACTCATTGAAACTGAGTGTAGAATAAATGGGCAATCGGAGATGACGGAATGTGCCGCACCCGAAGATGCGGCAATAAAGTCAGGCAAGTGTGCTGATACGGGCCAGTTGTTCGAAGTAATCCGGGAAGGTTTTGGCGGTACATTTCGGGTCAAGAATGGTAACCGGTGTGTCAGACAGCGCCACCAGCGAGAAACACATCGCCATACGGTGATCGTTATAGGTCGCAATATCCGCAAACTGCAGCTTAACCGGCGGAGTGATACGGATAAAATCATGCCCCTCTTCAACTTCCGCACCCACTTTCCGTAGCTCAGTTGCCATAGCAAACAGACGGTCAGTCTCTTTGACACGCCAGTTGTAAATGTTCCGTAAAGTCGTTGTGCCCTTTGCAAACAGCGCGGCGGTCGCAATGGTCATTGCCGCATCAGGAATATGATTCATATCCATATCAACAGCGTTCAACTCACCGCGAGTACAGGCAATAAAATCATCACCCCATGTCACGGTCGCGCCCATTTTTTCCAGCACATCGGCAAAGCGAATATCACCCTGCATGCTATGACGCCCAATTCCGGTAACCTTCACCGTACCGCCTTTGATCGCGCCGGCCGCGAGAAAGTACGAGGCCGATGAAGCATCGCCTTCTACCAGATAAGCGCCCGGAGACTGGTACTGTTGGTTGCCCTGTACGACAAAACGCTGGTAGTTCTGGTTTTCAATGTCAACACCAAACGTTTTCATCAGGTTCAGCGTGATGTCGATGTACGGTTTTGACACCAGATCGCCTTTAATCGCGATCGTCGTATCCTGCGGCGCCAGCGGTGCCGTCATCAGCAGCGCGGTCAGGAACTGGCTGGAAACGCTGCCGTCTACCTCAACCTGTCCTCCGTCGAAGCCACCACGCAGACGTAAAGGCGGATAGTTTTCCTGCTCCAGGTATTCAATATTCGCTCCGCCCTGGCGCAGCGCATCAACCAGATGGCCAATCGGGCGCTCTTTCATGCGCGGTTCACCCGTCAACACGATATCATTGCTGCCCAGGCACAGAGCGGCGGCCAGCGGGCGCATTGCGGTTCCGGCGTTACCAAGGAACAGCTCTACAGCACCTTCGGCATGCAGCGGACCACCATTCCCCGTAATTTCACAGCGGGTACGATCGGCCGAAAGGGTATAGCTAATCCCCAACGCATTCAGCGCATTCAGCATATGGCGGACATCATCACTGTCCAGCAGGTTTGTCAGGACAGTAGTGCCATTTGCTAATGCAGCCAGCAGCAAAGCGCGGTTAGAAACACTTTTGGATCCAGGCAGATTGATGGTGCCATCCACCCGCGCAATGGGTTGTAACGTCAGGGATTCCATGAAACTCAACTCTCAAAAACAGACATAAAAACCCCACAGGCTGGCTGTGGGGATGAAAAGTACAGCAGATTAGCCGCGGCGACGCTCGAAATCGACCATGAAATCGGTCAGTGCTTTTACGCCTTCCAGCGGCATAGCGTTATAGATTGAAGCCCGCATTCCGCCAACCACACGGTGTCCCTTCAGTGCATGCAGACCCGCAGCAAACGACTCTTCCAGGAAGAGTTTATCGAGCGCGCTGTCAGCCAACTGGAACGGTACGTTCATGCGTGAACGGTTCGACTTCGCCACATCGTTGCGGTAGAAATCACTGTTATCAATCACGCCGTACAGCAGTTCTGCTTTTTGCTGGTTAATTTTATCCATTGCGCTGACACCGCCCTGTTTTTTCAGCCATTTAAAGACCAGGCCTGACAGATACCAGGCAAAGGTCGGTGGCGTGTTAAACATGGAGTCGTTGTCATTCAGTACGGTATAGTCAAGGATTGACGGGCAAGACACGTGGGCTTTGCCCAGTAAATCTTCGCGTACGATGACAATGGTCAGCCCCGCAGGACCAATATTTTTCTGCGCCCCCGCATAGATAACGCCATAACGGCTAACATCAAGCGGCGCGGAAAGAATGGTAGAAGACAGATCCGCCGTGACGACCACATTGCTGGCAAAATTCGGCGTTTCATCAATCGCGATACCGTCGATGGTTTCGTTCGGGCAATAGTGCAGATACGCCGCGTTGTCAGAAAGCTGCCATTCGCTCATCGGCTTAACAGCGCGCAAGCCGTCAACGGTGACTTTGGCATCAATAACGTTTGGCGTGCAGTACTTTTTCGCTTCTTTAATCGCGCTGGCGGCCCAATAACCGGCATCGACGTAATCCGCGGTGGTTTTATCACCCAGAATATTTAACGGGATACCCGCGAACTGCCCGCGACCACCGCCATGGCAGAACAACACTTTATAGTTGGAGGGGATACTGAGAAGATCGCGAAAATCCTGCTCCGCTTCCTCTGCAACCTGGATGAACTCTTTGCCTCGGTGGCTAATTTCCATCACCGACGTGCCAAGACCGTTCCAGTCACAAAGATCCTGTTGAGCCAGTTTAAGTACTTCCGCCGGAAGCATTGCCGGACCTGAACTAAAATTGAAGACCTGAGCCATTTCCCCTCACCACGTTGTGTTGTTATCCATCCAATCAACATCCTGTCGTTTACGATAATTCCTGTGACAGACATTGGGTATAAGTTATTCCTGTGGATATCGGTTTTATCATTCAGTGACACGCGCCGCAATGGGTAAAACTGACCAGGACCAAAATGAGCGATACGTCACACAACAGAATCTATCGGATTGACGGATAAAAACCGAGATTTTCGCTATCAGGAGGCGCATTTTGCCCAGCCGACCTTCGACCATTCTGGTTTTGCATGGCGCAGAGAGACATAAAGAAAGAAGCCCCCTACCCGTCAGCAGATAGTCCGCAGACATTCGACTGAACACGCTACGGTGTGAATCAAAGGCTTTATTTACGCCGAGGCTCCGGCGGCGATAGCGCCATTCATTGAAAACCCGTATCATTGCGCGCTTTCCGTACGACAAAAGTGATTTTCATGACGCAAACATTTATCCCCGGCAAAGATGCCGCACTGGAAGATTCCATCGCTCGCTTCCAGCAAAAATTACTCGACCTCGGTTTTCAAATTGAAGAAGCCTCATGGTTGAATCCCGTTCCTAACGTCTGGTCTGTACATATTCGCGACAAAGAATGCGCGCTGTGCTTTACCAACGGTAAAGGTGCGACGAAAAAAGCGGCGCTGGCCTCCGCACTGGGCGAATATTTTGAGCGTCTGTCCACGAATTACTTCTTTGCGGATTTCTGGCTGGGCGAAACCATCGCTAACGGCCCGTTCGTACATTACCCGAACGAAAAATGGTTCCCACTGACTGAAGATGATGACGTACCTGAAGGTTTGCTGGATGCGCGTCTGCGTGCATTCTACGATCCAGACAATGAACTGACCGGTAGCATGCTTATCGATCTGCAATCCGGCAATGAAGAACGCGGCGTTTGTGGCCTGCCGTTTACCCGTCAGTCAGATAATCAGACCGTTTACATTCCGATGAACATTATCGGTAACCTGTACGTATCTAACGGTATGTCTGCGGGTAACACACCGAATGAAGCCCGCGTTCAGGGGCTGTCTGAAGTTTTTGAGCGCTATGTGAAGAACCGCATTATCGCGGAAAGCATCAGCCTGCCGGAAATTCCGGCCGAAGTGATGGCGCGTTACCCGGCAGTCGTTGAATCCATTGCAAAGCTGGAGGCCGAAGGATTTCCAATCTTCGCGTACGACGGCTCGCTGGGCGGCAAATACCCGGTTATCTGCGTTGTACTGTTCAACCCGGCTAACGGTACCTGTTTTGCCTCTTTCGGTGCGCACCCGGATTTCGGTGTTGCACTGGAGCGTACCGTCACTGAGCTGTTGCAGGGCCGTGGTCTGAAAGATCTTGATGTCTTCACCCCCCCAACCTTCGACAATGAAGAAGTGGCTGAGCACACTAACCTCGAAACGCACTTCATCGATTCCAGCGGTCTGATCTCCTGGGATCTGTTCAAGCAGGATGCCGATTACCCGTTCGTTGACTGGAATTTCTCCGGTACAACGGAAAAAGAGTTTGCAACCCTGATGACCATCTTCAAAGCGGAAGATAAAGAAGTCTACATCGCCGACTACGAGCATCTGAGCGTTTACGCTTGCCGCATTATCGTTCCGGGTATGTCTGACATCTACCCAGCAGAAGATTTGTGGTTAGCCAACAACAGCATGGGCGCGCATCTGCGCGACACTATTCTGTCTCTGCCGGGTAGCGAATGGGAAAAAGAAGACTACCTCAACCTGCTCGCACAGCTGGATGAAGAAGGGTTTGACGACTTCACTCGCGTACGTGAGCTTCTGGGTTTGGCGACCGGTGCGGATAATGGCTGGTATACCCTGCGCATTGGCGAACTCAAAGTAATGCTGGCTCTGGCGGGTGGTGACCTTGAGCAGGCACTGATCTGGACGGAATGGACAATGGAATTTAACGCATCCGTCTTTAGTGCTGAACGCGCAAACTATTACCGTTGCCTGCAAACTCTGCTGCTGTTGTCACAAGAAGAGGACCGCCAGCCGCTGCAGTATCTTAACGCATTTGTTCGTATGTACGGTGCAGAGGCAGTTGAAGCAGCAAGTGCAGCAATGAGCGGAGAAGCGCCATTCTACGGATTACAAACAGTTGATAGCGATCTGCAGGCTTTCCCGGCACATCAGTCTCTGCTGAAAGCCTATGAGAAGCTGCAACGCGCGAAAGCAGCGCACTGGTCAAAATAGTGGCAAACAGCCTATGTTGAGTAGGCTAAACGCATTGTCTGGGCTATATTACGGGGCGCTTTAAGCGCCCTGTTTTTTTATTTTTGTCTACTCAAAAATAAATGTAAAAGCAAGGTTAAATATTAGTAGTTGATATTAAAAATTTTGGTTTATTAATGTCGCTATTTATCTCAATTACTCCATTTTAATTAACCGTCCAACTGGAGGCATAAAGAAAAAATTCAACTCACTTTATAATTTTTAAAATTTATTTTTATATGGATAATCAATAAGTTACACCGTAATCGCATAAAAACCATGCGTCTTGCGGGCCTATAAGCCAGGCGAGATATGATCTATATCAAATTCTCATCTATAATGCTTTGTTAGTATCTCGTCGCCGACTTAATAAAGAGAGAGTTAGTGTGAAAGCTGACAACCCTTTTGATCTTATACTTCCTGCTGCTATGGCCAAAGTTGCCGAAGAAGCAGGCGTCTATAAAGCAACGAAACATCCGCTTAAGACGTTCTATCTGGCAATTACTGCCGGTGTGTTCATTTCAATTGCCTTTGTTTTCTATATCACTGCCACAACCGGTACCGGCACAATGCCTTTCGGCATGGCAAAGTTGGTGGGTGGTATCTGCTTTTCCCTGGGGCTGATCCTTTGCGTTGTCTGCGGCGCTGATCTCTTCACTTCAACCGTACTGATTGTCGTCGCTAAAGCCAGTGGTCGTATTACCTGGGGTCAGTTAGCGAAGAACTGGCTTAACGTTTATGTCGGTAACCTGATTGGTGCGCTGATCTTTGTGTTACTCATGTGGCTTTCTGGCGAGTATATGACCGCCAACGGCGCGTGGGGACTCAACGTCCTGCAAACTGCCGACCACAAAGTGCACCATACTTTTGTTGAAGCTGTAAGCCTTGGTATTCTGGCTAACCTAATGGTGTGTCTGGCCGTCTGGATGAGCTACTCTGGCCGCAGCCTGATGGACAAAGCGTTTATCATGGTATTACCGGTCGCAATGTTTGTTGCCAGCGGTTTTGAGCACAGTATCGCAAACATGTTTATGATCCCTATGGGTATCGTAATACGCGATTTCGCCACCCCGGAATTCTGGACCGCTGTCGGTTCTTCTCCGGAGAATTTTTCTCACCTGACCGTGATGAATTTCATCACCGATAATCTGATTCCGGTTACGATCGGTAACATTATCGGCGGCGGTTTGTTGGTCGGGTTGACATACTGGGTCATTTACCTGCGTGGTAACGATCATCATTAATCTGTTGATGCTCATTGCACGTAGTAAATAAAAAATCCACTTAAGAAGGTAGGTGTTACATGTCCGAGCTTAATGAAAAGTTAGCCACAGCCTGGGAAGGTTTTACCAAAGGTGATTGGCAGAATGAAGTAAACGTCCGTGACTTCATTCAGAAAAACTACACTCCGTATGAGGGTGACGAGTCCTTCCTGGCTGGCGCAACTGAAGCGACCACTGCACTGTGGGACAGCGTAATGGAAGGCGTTAAACAGGAAAACCGCACTCACGCGCCTGTTGACTTTGACACCTCCGTTGCTTCTACCATCACTTCTCACGACGCTGGCTACATCAACAAAGCGCTCGAGAAAATTGTTGGTCTGCAGACTGAAGCTCCGCTGAAACGTGCGATTATCCCGTTTGGCGGTATCAAAATGGTTGAAGGTTCCTGCAAAGCGTACAATCGCGAACTGGACCCGATGCTGAAAAAAATCTTCACCGAATACCGTAAAACCCACAACCAGGGTGTATTCGATGTTTATACCAAAGACATTCTGAACTGCCGTAAATCCGGTGTTCTGACTGGTCTGCCAGATGCGTATGGCCGTGGTCGTATCATCGGTGACTACCGTCGCGTTGCGCTGTACGGTATCGACTACCTGATGAAAGACAAATACGCTCAGTTCGTCTCTCTGCAATCAGACCTGGAAAATGGCGTAAACCTGGAAGCGACTATCCGTCTGCGTGAAGAAATCGCTGAACAGCACCGCGCTCTGGGTCAGATCAAAGAAATGGCGGCTAAATATGGATGCGATATCTCTGGTCCGGCTACCAACGCTCAGGAAGCTATCCAGTGGACTTACTTCGGTTACCTGGCCGCTGTTAAATCTCAGAACGGTGCAGCAATGTCCTTCGGTCGCGTATCCACCTTCCTGGATGCTTACATCGAACGTGATATCAAAGCTGGCAAAATCACCGAGCAAGACGCTCAGGAAATGATTGACCACCTGGTCATGAAACTGCGTATGGTTCGTTTCCTGCGTACTCCTGAATATGATGAACTGTTCTCCGGTGACCCGATTTGGGCAACTGAATCTATCGGTGGTATGGGCGTTGACGGCCGTACTCTGGTTACCAAAAACAGCTTCCGCTTCCTGAACACCCTGTACACCATGGGTCCTTCTCCGGAGCCGAACATCACTGTTCTGTGGTCTGAAAAACTGCCTCTGAACTTCAAGAAATTCGCCGCTAAAGTGTCCATCGACACCTCTTCTCTGCAGTACGAGAACGATGACCTGATGCGTCCGGACTTCAACAACGACGACTACGCTATCGCTTGCTGCGTAAGCCCAATGGTTGTTGGTAAACAAATGCAGTTCTTCGGTGCGCGTGCAAACCTGGCGAAAACCATGCTGTACGCAATCAACGGCGGCGTTGATGAAAAACTGAAAATGCAGGTTGGTCCTAAATCTGAACCGATCAAAGGCGACGTTCTGAACTTCGACGAAGTTATGGACCGCATGGATCACTTCATGGACTGGCTGGCTAAACAGTACGTCACTGCACTGAACGTTATCCACTACATGCACGACAAGTACAGCTACGAAGCCTCCCTGATGGCGCTGCACGACCGTGACGTTATCCGCACCATGGCGTGTGGTATCGCTGGTCTGTCCGTTGCTGCTGACTCCCTGTCTGCAATCAAATATGCGAAAGTTAAACCGATTCGTGACGAAGACGGCCTGGCTGTTGACTTCGAAATCGAAGGCGAATACCCGCAGTTCGGTAACAACGACTCTCGCGTAGATGACATGGCGGTTGACCTGGTAGAACGTTTCATGAAGAAAATTCAGAAACTGACTACTTACCGTAACGCTATCCCGACTCAGTCTGTTCTGACCATCACTTCTAACGTTGTGTATGGTAAGAAAACTGGTAACACCCCAGATGGTCGTCGTGCAGGCGCGCCGTTCGGACCGGGTGCTAACCCAATGCACGGCCGTGACCAGAAAGGTGCTGTTGCCTCTCTGACCTCCGTTGCTAAACTGCCGTTTGCTTACGCGAAAGATGGTATCTCTTACACCTTCTCTATCGTTCCGAACGCACTGGGTAAAGACGACGAAGTTCGTAAGACCAACCTGGCGGGTCTGATGGATGGTTACTTCCACCATGAAGCGTCCATCGAAGGTGGTCAGCACCTGAACGTGAACGTCATGAACCGTGAAATGCTGCTGGATGCGATGGAACATCCGGAAAAATATCCGCAGCTGACCATCCGTGTTTCTGGCTACGCAGTACGTTTTAACTCCCTGACTAAAGAACAGCAGCAGGACGTTATTACTCGTACCTTCACTCAGACCATGTAATTGGTTTTGACTGAAATCGTACTTTAAAAAGCGTACAATAAAGGCTCCACGTAAGTGGGGCCTTTTTAATAGCCTGCTTTGTCAGCCATCTATACTTATGGATAGCAGCCAAAACAGACTCGACACAGTTAATAACTGTGCACTAACACTGGCCCCGGATGGGCCACACCTGGAGAAACACCGCAATGTCAGTTATTGGTCGCATTCACTCCTTTGAATCCTGTGGCACTGTTGATGGCCCAGGCATCCGCTTTATTACCTTCTTCCAGGGCTGCCTGATGCGCTGCCTGTACTGCCACAACCGTGACACATGGGATACGCACGGCGGTAAAGAAGTCACCGTCGATGAATTAATGAAAGAAGTCGTGACCTATCGTCACTTTATGAACGCATCCGGTGGTGGCGTAACAGCATCCGGCGGAGAGGCTATTCTGCAAGCTGAATTCGTCCGTGACTGGTTCCGTGCCTGTAAGAAAGAAGGTATTCATACCTGTCTTGATACTAACGGTTTTGTTCGCCGCTACGACCCGGTGATTGATGAGTTGCTGGAAGTGACCGATCTGGTGATGCTCGATCTGAAACAGATGAACGACGAGATCCACCAGAACCTGGTCGGTGTATCTAACCATCGCACACTGGAGTTTGCCCGCTACCTGTCCAACAAAGATATCAAAGTGTGGATCCGCTATGTTGTCGTACCTGGCTGGTCCGATGATGATGATTCAGCACATCGTTTGGGCGAATTTACCCGCGATATGGGCAATGTCGAAAAAATTGAGCTGCTGCCATACCACGAGTTGGGTAAACACAAATGGGTGGCGATGGGTGAAGAATACAAACTGGATGGTGTGAAGCCACCGAAAAAAGAGACCATGGAGCGCGTCAAGGGCATCCTTGAGCAGTATGGTCACAAAGTGATGTACTAAGTCTTGTGGTGGGTAACAGACCTGTTACCCACCCCATTTCCCCTTAACGCCCTCTTCTTGCCAGCAGCGGGAAAATCAATCCCAGTCCAACCAACACAAACGGCGTCACAATGTTCAGCGTGAGTTGGAACGTCCACTCTGGAGTAAAGGCTTCCATTTTCGGGAAGATCCCGGTCAGACAAGCGAATGCGGTAAAGGCGAAGCACCAAATCCCCACCGTCATCGCCAGCGAGCGGTTGCGGATAAAGACATATTCCGGTTTATATTTCTGCGCCAGACGAATAACGGCAATAAATGCCACAAACACCCACAGATAGCGCAGAGGCATCACTACTGAATTCAGATTCAGCAACCATTTATACAAATTGTTCATATCGCCAATTCCCAGCGTTGGCAACATAATCAAAATCGCCACCAGCACCAGCGTCAGAATATAGCCATTCACCGGTGTACCAGAGGCATTGGTTTTACACAGGCTTTCAGGAATATATTTGCGATCGGCATCGCCCAGTAAAACTTTAAGCGGCGCATCAATAGAAAACACCAAAGCCGCAATTTGACCTAACGTATTGGCAACTGCATAAATAACCATCAATGTGTTACCCATGCCGTAATACTCCCCGAGCTTCTGGAAAGCGTAATACTGGCCATTTGTCATTAAGTCATCAGGAATATGCTGGGAGTCAAACATCATCCCCATTGCCAGAGACCCCAGGATCGCACACACCGCCACCATAACCGCCAGAACTAACATCCCTTTCGGGAACTCTTTGCCAGGGTTACGCGTCTGGTTAACGTATGGAGAGATTTTCTCCGCACCACCGACTGCAAAGACCAGCATCGAGATCGTTGTGATATAGGTAAAATCGATATGCGGGATAAAAGATTCCCAGGTGATATTGGTTGTGGCGATCTGCACATCAGTAATCGCCGGAGCAGTGACGGCCATTACGACATACAGAATGGACATCACAAACATCGCGACCCCCGCAACCGACCCAACGATTTTAAGCGATTTCATGCCACGGGATGCAACCCACATGAAAAAGACAAACAGCGCTAACGTCAGCCCCTGCAACGCCACCACGGTGTACTCTTTAATCAGAGAGCCATCACCTTTCAGCGCCCACCCCAGAGCAATCAGAATAGCCTGTGGCTTTTGCGCCAGATAAGGGATATGCACCACCCAATAGGTCCACGCTGCGAGATAAGCCAGTCCCGGTCCCATTGTGTGTTTAATCCATGTACTCACCCCACCTTTACCGTCTTTAAACGTGGAGCCAAGTTGTCCGACAATCAGTGCATAAGGGATAAAATAGAGGGCGAAAATAAATATCCATGAAGAGACAACCACTAATCCCTGATTAGCATAGTTGTTTACAACATTGCCGAATCCCCATACGGTAATAAAAGACATCAATGCGATGTTGTACCACCGCAATTGTTTTTCCTGCACACTTGCCATTGGCGATCCTTCGTAGACGCTATTTTTGATAATCAATAAATGAAGCGAGGGATTATGCGCGGTAAAATGGACAAGCGGAAACGGCAGAATGTAAAACTATAATCTTCTGCACATTTTATTTTCAGGAAAGAATAGCGATAATCAAATAAAACAGATTCCCATAAAGTATACATAAACAGCATGTATGGGAACCTGTTTTTATCCTGTTAAATCAGCTCAGATATGCGCCACAGAATTCGGGGTATGCCCTGTCTTACGCAGCAGCATCAGTAAATAAATAAACGATACGCTGGCAATCATGATAAACAGTAAACTGTCAGAATAATTTTGCATCAGCATTGCGGTAAATGACGGCCCAAGCAGGCTACCCACGGTATAGCTTAATAATAATGCCTGGTTCATAGCGACCAACTGATGATGTTCTACTTTCTCGCAGGCCCAGGCCATCGCAACCGGATAAAGAGTGAAACCTGCCGCGCCCAGCATAAACAATGCAGGTGCCATCGCCGCCTGATTTAGCATAGCGATACTCCCGACGATCACCACAAAGACCTGGACGCGCAAAACCAGCAGACGACCTAACTTATCGGCCAAACGACCAATTGGCCATTGTCCCAGAATACCTGCACTGACCAGTACCGCCATCCAGAAACCAATGCTGGCATTGCTGACCCCCTGATGGTTGAGATACAGCGGCATCAGGCCATACAACGACCCCAGTACAATCCCGGAGATAATGCAGCCATTCACACCCAGACGGGCCTGGCGAAGCTTCAGCATAGAGACAATGGGGGTGGACTGTTGTTCATCACCCTGCTGGTTCACAATGCGGGTAAAGAGCAGCGGTAATACTCCGGCCAGGATCGTGCCGGTCACCCACGGCAGAACATTCATTAATTCTGTCGAGACTTTACTGACCAATAATTGTCCTAAAAACGTTCCCACGTAATAGACCATCATATAGGCGGCAAGTAAGCGTCCACGGTTACGCGATGTCCCGCTGCACATCAACGCACTTTCCACTACCACCCAGATCATGGCACAACCGATGCCCGCAATAAAACGCCAGGTCATCCAGCTCCAAAAACCTACCATGATGCCCAGTCCGACACAGCCCGCGGCAAAAATAAGCGAAGCGATGTAATAGCTGCGGTTAAAACCGAGGTGTTTAATTAAGTACCCGGTCAGTAACGTCCCAACCAGATTTCCGGTGAAATAAGACGAACTAACCACTCCTACCTGCCAGGTTGGCAGATTTTCATGGGCGAGCCAAAGCGGAACGAGCGTGTTTAACACGGCGATCGCCAGGGTCAGCAGAAGCAGCCCGCACAGCAATAGCATGACGGGACGGGTATAGGTGGACATGAATAAAAACCGTGAGGAAGTTCAAATTTCATGCGCATCATGCCACTGCAAAAAACATTGTCAATCGGCGCAATCAGGGACCTGAGGCACTTTCAGAGGGATCGATTCGTATTACTGATTCTTAACGCGGATTGATAAAAAATGGGAAAATACATCTATTTGTTTTAATTGATCTAAAACAAAATTGCCCCGTTGCGTTCAGTCGAAAAAATTCATGGATAATCGGCATCTTTTATTTGCAAGATGACCGTATTAACGCCTTATCCGACCTACACGTTCAGTACTGTAATGTGTAGGCCGGACAAGCGCGATGCCATTCGGCATTTTCAGGTTAGCTGGCGACCGCCATGCCGACGGTCATATGCAGACCATAGAACACGCCGCGGCCAATCAACTCACCGACTAACAGCAGAATAAACGCGACGGAAAGCAGCGGTATTGCCGGCTGGTAGCCTTTCACCTGCGGAATAATCCAGCAGCACAACGCTAAAGCCAGTGCCACAATCCGCCATGCCATCAGCGAACCGTAATCGGGCACCAGCGCAGATGCCTGCTGAATAGAACTGTGGATTGTCGCCAGTTCGGCCCCCTGCATCACGGACATGATGCCGCTTACGACCAGCGCAAGCACTGAAATAGCAGGCAGCAGTCGCATCGCCCAGCCGTCAATTCCGGCAACCCGTAACAGCAGATATCCCAGTAGCGGACCTCCCATGAACAACGTCAGGAAGAATCCAATCGGCGTCCAGACACTATACCAGGTAGGCACCGTATCAATAGTGTTATATACGCGCACCATCATCCAGACAAAAACTACGCCCAGCACCATGGTGAGAACTAACCACAGATTGCGTAATGCTGGCGGCATTTTTTTCAACACCGCCAGTAGCCAGCCAAGACCACCAACGGCAAAGAAGATCGAGCCGCTGGCGATTTCGTTACTCAGCGCGGAAGAGCCGACACGGTTGAGGGAGTTAAACGCCCGCATCGGTGAGCCCAGGTGAAGCATGGAAGCAATAAAACCGATGCCCATCAATACCCACAGGCCAAACATGCAGGTAATCACACGCTGCTGTGAATCAGGGCGTAAGTCCCCTTTCATCAGCGCCAGCGCCAGAACAATAAAGCCACCCACAACACACTGCCCGAAAACAGTGAAGATCATCAGCGGCCATTCATGCCATCCACTTCCCATCTTACACCTCCTTCGGATTAGCCAGATAACCCGTGGTATCCCCGGTCGGGCGGCTATTGGCATTTGGTTTGATGACGATGCTCGGTTTGGTAAAGTGCGCGCCAGGGAGCGGCGCAACCGCGGCCAGGGTGCCGTGTTTTTTACGCAGTTCCTCTATCGGGCCGAAGTCCAGCGCACGCAGCGGGCAGGATTCGACACAGATGGGTTTCTTACCCTCAGCAACGCGTTCATGACAGCCATCGCACTTGGTCATGTGTCCTTTGGCGGCATTGTATTGCGGTGCGCCATACGGGCAGGCCATGTGGCAATAGCGGCAGCCAATGCACACGTCTTCATCCACGACCACAAAACCATCTTCACGTTTGTGCATCGCGCCGCTTGGACACACCTTGGTACAGGCCGGGTCTTCACAGTGGTTACACGCAATCGAGAGGTAATAGGCGAAAACGTTCTGGTGCCAGACACCGTTATCTTCCTGCCAGTCACCGCCAGCGTATTCGTAAATACGGCGGAAACTGACGTCCGGCGTTAAATTTTTGAAGTCTTTGCAGGCCAGTTCGCAAGTTTTGCAACCGGTGCAACGGCTGGAATCAATAAAAAATCCATACTGGGTTGTCATCGGTTACTCCTTACACCTTTTCAACCTGAACAAGGTTCGTATGTGATGGGTTCCCCTTAGCGAGAGGAGAAGGCCGCTGGGTCGTCAGCACGTTAATACAACCGCCCTGATCAACACGCTTCACATCCGGGTCATACCAGGCGCCCTCACCCAGTGCAACAACGCCAGGCATCATACGCGGGGTAACTTTAGCCTCGATATGCACTTCACCACGGTCGTTAAAGATACGTACCTTGTCACCGTTGTTAATACCGCGTCGTTGTGCATCCATCGGGTTAATCCACATTTCCTGGCGACAGGACGCTTTCAGAACGTCAACGTTGCCATAGGTCGAGTGGACGCGAGATTTATAGTGGAAGCCCGTTAATTGCAGAGGGAATTTTTCCACCAGTGGATCGTTTAAGCTTTCAAAGCCCGGTGTATAAATCGGTAATGGATCGATCACATCGCCTTCCGGCAGTTCCCAGGTTGCGGCAATTTCTGCCAGCGCTTGAGAATAAATTTCAATCTTGCCTGACGGCGTGGTAAGCGGATTGGCTTTGGGGTCCTCTCGAAACGCTTTATACGCCACGTGATGTCCTTCAGGATCACGCTGCTTAAAGATGCCCTGCTTACGGAACTCTTCAAATGTCGGCAGTTCCGGTATAGCCTTGCGCGACTGTTCATACAAATGACGCATCCACTCTTCCTGAGTACGGCCTTCCGTAAACTGTTGCTCGACGCCGAGGCGTTTCGCCAGCTCGCTGGTCATTTGGTAGATAGTCTTGCATTCAAAGCGTGGCTTGATTGCCTGATCGGTGAAAATCACGTAGGACATATTCCCGCAAGATGCATCCAGCGCGAAGTCCATCTGCTCAGAGGCCGTGCAGTCCGGCAGCAGAATATCGGCATATTTCGCCGAGGAGGTCATATGGCAGTCGATAACGACGATCATTTCGCACTTCTTATCATCCTGCAGGATTTCATGCGTACGGTTGATATCAGAGTGCTGGTTAATCAGGCAGTTACCGGCATAGTTCCAGATCATCTTAATCGGAACGTCGAGCTTATCCTTACCACGAACACCGTCGCGCAGCGCCGTCATTTCCGGACCACGCTCAATCGCATCCGTCCACATAAACATTGAGATGCTGGTTTCAACGGGGTTTTCCAGCGTTGGCATACGCTCAAACGGCAAATCGTATGATCCCTCACGTGCACCGCTATTGCCGCCGTTAATACCGACGTTGCCGGTCAGAATGGCCAACATAGAAATGGCACGGGTCGCAATCTCGCCGTTGGCGTGGCGCTGCGGTCCCCAGCCCTGGCTAATGTAGGCGGGTTTCGCGCTACCAATTTCACGCGCCAACTTAACAATTCGTTCAGCAGGAATACCGGTTATCTGCGCAGCCCATTCCGGGGTCTTCGCGATACCGTCTTTACCCTGACCAAGAATATACGCTTTATAGTGACCGTTCTTCGGCGCTCCCGCCGGGAGGGTTTTTTCGTCATAGCCCACGCAGTACTTATCGAGGAACGGTTGATCAACCATATTCTCGCTGATCAGCACATAGGCAATACCGTTAACCAGCGCTGCATCTGTACCCGGTCGAATGGGGATCCATTCATCTTCGCGTCCCGCACCGGTATCCGTGTAGCGGGGATCGATTATGATCATGCGGGCATTAGATTTCTGCCGCGCCTGTTCAAGGTAATAGGTCACCCCACCACCGCTCATACGCGTTTCGCCAGGGTTATTACCAAACAAGACAACGAGCTTACTGTTTTCAATGTCAGACGGGCTGTTACCGTCAGCCCATCCGCCATAGGTATAGTTCAGTCCTGCCGCGATTTGCGCAGAAGAATAATCCCCATAGTGGTTCAGGTAACCGCCGCAACAGTTCATTAAACGTGCTACCAGCGTTTTACCCGGCGGCCATGAGCGCGTCATCGTACCGCCCAGCGTACCGGTCCCATAGTTAAGATAGATAGACTCGTTACCGTAGTCTTTAATCAGACGCTGCATATTGCTGGCGATGATATCGTAGGCTTCATCCCAACTGATGCGCTCAAATTTACCTTCACCACGTTTGCCGACACGCTTCATTGGGTATTTCAGACGATCGGGATTATAAACACGACGACGCATGGACCGACCACGCAGGCAGGCACGAACCTGATGCAAGCCGTCATAGTTATCATCGCCCGTGTTGTCGGTCTCGACATATTTGATATCACCGTCTACGACATGCATACGCAGCGGACAACGGCTACCGCAGTTTACCGTACACGCACTCCAGATCACTTTCTCATTGACGGGTGACGGGTTGATGGCATCTGCAGCGTTTGCAATACGGGTAAATGGCAGGGTAAACGCGCTACTGGCCACTGCCAGCCCGCCTATCGCCGTCGTTTTTACCAAACTGCGACGACTCACCTCAGCTGCCAGCACGGCATCGGGGATCTTAGTTTTCATAGTGGCTCACTCTGCTGCTCACAATAAACAAAAAGGGAATGTTCGTTGTATAGTCGTTTATATATCGATACTATCGTTATACAGACCGTTATATAGCGAATTTATGCAAAGACAGAGATAAATACTGACTTTCATTCGAAGGCAGTATTACCACTAATGGAGTAAGGGTTATTGTCCGGCATCAAACGGGCGTAAAAAAAGCGCCCTGAGGCGCTTTTTTAGCAAGGAAAAATGACTTAGCCGATGAATTCCAGGCCATTCATGTACGGACGTAATACTTCCGGTACCTGAATACGGCCATCAGCTTGCTGGTAGTTTTCCATAACGGCGACCAGCGTACGTCCCACTGCCAGACCAGAACCGTTCAGCGTATGCACTAAACGTGTTTTCTTGTCAGATTTGCTACGGCAACGCGCCTGCATGCGGCGAGCCTGGAAATCCCACACGTTGGAGCAGGAGGATATTTCACGATAGGTATTCTGTGCCGGGATCCACACTTCCAGATCGTAGGTTTTGCATGCGCCGAAGCCCATGTCACCAGTACACAGGATGATCTTACGGTACGGCAGGCCCAGCAGCTGAAGTACTTTTTCAGCATGACCGGTCATCTCTTCCAGCGCGTCCATAGAATCTTCAGGACGAACAATCTGCACCATCTCAACTTTGTCGAACTGGTGCATACGGATCAGACCGCGGGTATCACGACCATAAGAACCGGCCTCAGAACGGAAGCATGGCGTATGCGCAGTCATTTTGATTGGCAACGCGTCTTCGTCAATGATTTCATCGCGTACCAGGTTGGTCAGCGGAACTTCTGCCGTCGGGATCAGCGCATAGTTGCTGCTGTCGGCTTCTTCATCCAGCGGACGCGTATGGAACAGATCACCAGCAAATTTCGGCAACTGACCGGTACCGTACAGCGTGTCATGGTTGACCAGATACGGAACGTAGTTTTCACTGTAGCCATGTTGTTCAGTATGCAGATCCAGCATGAACTGAGACAGCGCACGGTGCATACGCGCAATCTGCCCTTTCATGACAACAAAACGAGAGCCGGTCAGTTTAACCGCAGCGGCGAAATCAAGACCTGTGTGCATTTCACCCAGCGTCACGTGATCGCGCACGTCGAAATCGAATTCACGTGGGGTACCCCAGCGACTCACTTCAACGTTGTCATTCTCATCTTTACCTACCGGAACGTCGTCCGCCGGCAGGTTAGGAATGGTCAGCGCAATGTCGCGGATCTCGGCCTGTAAGGTATCAAGTTCAGCTTTCGCGGCATCCAGCTCTTCGCCCAGTTTGTTCACTTCCAGACGTAAAGACTCGATATCTTCCCCGCGCGCTTTTGCCTGGCCGATGGATTTCGATCGAGAGTTACGCTCTGCCTGCAGGTTTTCAGTTTGTACCTGCAGAACTTTACGACGCTCTTCAAGAGCGCGCAGCTTATCTACATCCAGCTTAAAGCCCCGGCTTGCCAGTTTTTCTGCGACTGCGTCTGGCTCATTACGCAGCAGATTGGGATCGAGCATGCTTATCCTGTGCTTATCGAATTAAAATAGGAGAAAGTGACCACAGCCTGCGGTCACAGGGATACATCGACAACATTACCGCAACGATAACACTAACGGTAGCGTTTTATAGGGCTATTTTGATCCTGTCCGGCGAGCCAGGCGAGCTTTTCGCCAATCTTGCCTTCAAGACCTCTGTTTGTCGGGTGATAATAGCGCGTTTGTGCCATTTCCTGCGGGAAGTATTCTTCTCCAGCAGCGTAGGCATTTGGCTCATCATGGGCGTAGCGATATTCCTGGCCATACCCCATCTCTTTCATGAGCTTCGTCGGCGCGTTGCGCAAGTGCACCGGTACGTCGTAATCTGGGCGTTCACGGGCATCTGCCAGAGCGGCTTTAAAGGCGGTGTATACCGCATTACTTTTCGGCGCGCAGGCCAGATAGACAATCGCCTGAGCAATAGCGCGTTCACCTTCCGCAGGACCTACGCGGGTAAAACAATCCCATGCAGAAATTGCCACCTGCATAGCGCGAGGGTCGGCATTTCCCACATCTTCAGAGGCAATTGCCAAACAGCGACGGGCAACGTAGAGCGGGTCACCGCCTGCACTAATGATGCGCGCATACCAGTAAAGAGCTGCATCCGGTGCACTACCGCGAACCGACTTATGCAATGCTGAGATCAGGTCGTAAAAACGATCGCCTTTATTATCGAAACGCGCGCTACGTTCACCGGCAATTTCAGTGAGCAATTCTGGTTTCAATACGCGCTTGCCAGAATCATCAACTTCGGCCATATCGGCCATCATTTCCAGCGTATTTAGCGCCCGCCGCGCATCACCGTTTACCAGTTCAGCAATCGCCCGACGCGTATCGTTCGGCAAAACGATATCCTGGCCGCCATAACCTCGCGCTTTATCTGACATCGCCTGATCCAGCACCTGCTCGATATCTTCAGTGGTCAATGATTTCAGTAAATAAACGCGTGCGCGCGACAGCAGTGCCGAGTTCAGCTCAAACGAGGGATTTTCGGTGGTCGCCCCAATAAACGTAATCGTGCCATCTTCAATATGCGGAAGAAAAGCGTCCTGCTGGCTTTTATTAAAGCGGTGAACTTCGTCCACGAACAGTATTGTACGTCGGCCGGCATTACGGTTCTGACGCGCACGTTCAATCGCTTCGCGAATTTCCTTCACGCCCGAGGTGACGGCTGAAATACGTTCAACATCAGCGTTCGCATAACGGGCAATGACTTCGGCAAGCGTGGTCTTTCCCGTTCCTGGCGGCCCCCATAAAATCATGGAGTGCAGGTGTCCGGCCTCGATGGCGCGCGGCAAGGGTTTACCCGCAGCCAGCAGATGTTGCTGGCCGATATACTGCGCTAAATTTTCTGGCCGCATACGCGCGGCCAGGGGTTGAAAGGTATTATCAGAAAAATCGAGCGACAGGTTGCCCACTCAAGCGCCTCTACTTACGTTGATCGTCTACCGTTACGCCTTGTGGCGGGGTAAAGGTGAATTTTGATGGTTCGATCGCGCCATTCTGCTGCGATTTCAACTGGTAGCTACTACGCTGATCGTCCTGTTCAACAGCGCTAAACTGATGAATTGTTCCATCGCGTCCAACATTGATGGTGAACTGCTTCAGGTTGCCGCTGCTGGTTTTGGGCGTCAGCACAAAATCATCGCCGTTTTGCTTAATATTGTACTGCTGCCAGTCGCTTGACTGGTTACGCGCAATCAGCATAAACGGCGTGTTACCCGTGGCATCTTTCAGCCAGGTCGCCGTCGCCTGCTCAACAAACGGGTTGAAGAACCACAGTGTTTTACCATCAGAGACCAGAATGCTTTCGTCAGGCTGTGTCATATGCCAGTTAAACAGATTCGGACGTTTAACCCATAAATCACCCTGGCCTTCCTGCACCGCTGCGCCGCTACCATCCGTTACCTTCTGGGTAAAACTGGCGTGGAAGCTGCTGACTTTATCCAGACGGCTTTTCAGGTCGCTGGCGGCGTCAGCCCAAACGCTGCTCACCACAAAGCTCGACAATAATGCACAGGTGATTGCGATTCTTTTCATCGTTATTCCTCAAAATACGTCACTCCCAACGGGGAGCTCCTTCTGCTATCCATTTCAGGCCAAAAATCAGCATGAGGAAAGTAGAAAATACTGAATTACTTAACTTTGCAATCAATCAAAGGGCGGTGGGGCCAACACTTCACGATTGCCATTATGTCCCTGCTCGCTGACAATTCCCTGCGCTTCCATCTGTTCGATGATGCGCGCCGCACGGTTATAACCAATGCGGAACTGGCGCTGGACGCCGGAGATGGAAGCTTTGCGTTTCTGGGTAACAAAATTCACCGCCTGATCGAACAACGGATCCAGTTCTTCCCCACCGTCAAAACCACCGCCGCCACCTTCACTTTCGGTGTCCGAGGTGATGCCTTCCACGTACTGTGGACGGCCACGCGCTTTCCAGTCCTGGACGACCGCGTGAACCTCTTCATCGCGCACAAAGGCACCATGTACACGCACCGGAATCGTTGAGTTTGGTGCAGAATAGAGCATATCGCCCATGCCCAACAGGGATTCAGCGCCACCCTGATCAAGAATGGTACGAGAGTCAATTTTGCTCGAGACAGTAAACGCTATACGCGTCGGGATATTTGCTTTGATAAGCCCAGTGATAACGTCAACTGACGGACGCTGGGTTGCCAGCACCAGGTGGATACCTGCCGCACGCGCTTTTTGCGCCAGACGGGCGATCAGTTCTTCCACTTTTTTACCGACAGTCATCATCAAATCAGCAAATTCATCGACCAGAACCACAATATACGGCTCTTTTTTCAGTACCGGATGAGTGACATCCATGCTATCGCCTGGTTTCCAGTACGGATCCGGGATTGGACGTCCCATACGATCTGCTTCCGCAATCTTCTCGTTGTAGCCCGCAAGGTTACGCACACCCAGCGCTGACATCAGCTTATAGCGGCGTTCCATTTCATTAACGCTCCAGCGCAAGGCATTGGCTGCGTCTTTCATATCCGTAACAACTTCAGTCAACAGATGCGGGATACCTTCATAAACCGACAGCTCGAGCATTTTCGGGTCGATCATGATAAAGCGAACATCTTCCGGCTGCGCCTTGTAGAGCATGCTGAGGATCATGGCGTTGACCCCAACAGATTTACCTGACCCCGTAGTACCTGCCACCAACAGATGCGGC
Organism: Citrobacter sp. Igbk 17; assembly: GCF_028069775.1. Taxonomy (NCBI): domain Bacteria; kingdom Pseudomonadati; phylum Pseudomonadota; class Gammaproteobacteria; order Enterobacterales; family Enterobacteriaceae; genus Citrobacter; species Citrobacter sp. Igbk 17. The sequence continues at coordinate 92,124 of NZ_JANEWI010000010.1, forward strand.
ATCTTCGCCAAATCGGCAGTCACAGGTTCACCAGCAATGTCCTTGCCGAGAACGACAGTAAGCGGTGACGGATTATCACGGAATTTCGCGTTATCCAGTACTTCACGCAGATAGACGGTCTGGCGTTTTTTGTTCGGTAATTCCAGTCCGACATACGGTTTACCTGGAATAACCTCCACTACACGAACTGCCGCAGTGGATAGCGAGCGCGCCAGATCTCGGGAGAGGTTAGAAATACGCGCAGCTTTAACACCCGGTGCCAGATTTAGCTCAAAACGGGTAATGACCGGTCCGGGCGAGTAGTTCACCACATCGGCTTTAATACGGAAATCGGCCAGACGCGCTTCCACCAGACGCGCCATTTGCTCCAGCGCGAATGTATCTATTGGCTCAACTTCCGCCGGTGGTGGGGTGAGCAAATCCAGCGATGGCAGCAGTGTCGTCGGACGCTGTACAGGGCGGCTGTCGCCATTCCGCATCAATAACGGATGGATCAGGCTTTCCTGCGGCGGTGGTGTGACAGGCTGCGATGGCTGCTGATAGTGCTGCTGCGGAGCGACAGGCTGTGGCGGCTGCTGATAATGCTGCTGCGGTGCAACAGGCTGTGGCGGCTGCTGATAATGCTGCTGCGGTGCGACAGGCTGTGGCGGCTGCTGGTAATGCTGCTGCGGTGCAACAGGCTGCGGCGGCTGCTGATAATGCTGCTGCGGTGTAACAGGCTGTGGCGGCTGCTGATAATGCTGCTGCGGTGCGACAGGCTGTTGATACTGTGGCGCAGGTTCCGGCATCACGCTGGGGGTAAACAGCGGCTCATGCGGACCTTCATCCACTAACGCTTTCATTGGTGAGAATTCAAAATCATCAAGCGAGAATGGATTCGCCCCGGCAGGCTGCGCGCCGGAATAACGTTGCTGTTGGGAAGATGCGAACTGACGCGCCAGTTCAGCTTCTGCTGCTGAATCTTCGTCATCAGCATGCGCTGTGTCATCCTGATACTCTTCGCCATAGCGATGCTGCTGCGACTGAGCAAATTGACGCGCCAGTTCATCCTGCTGCATGGCATCAATTTCATCGTCACTGTATTGCGCATCCGTATCAAGCTGCTCTTCGCGCGCTTTCTCTTCAGCCATACGTTGTGAAGGCAACTTAATGCCATATGAAGCTAACTCCCGGCGTGTCGGGACACGCACACGATTAGGACGTGGCAGTTGCGGGCCAATTCCCTCTTTCACCTGCGGACGCGGCGCACCACTCCCAGCAAGACTAAATACCGGTGCGGCAACGGCTGCACCGGCACCCAATGCAGCGTTTTTCGCCCCAGCAGCCAACGGCGCTGCGGCAGCCACAGACTCAACGGGAGGTATGGATGCAGCAGGCATAGACGGTGCAACGGGTTTCACCCGCTCAGGCTCTTGTACAGGTTCTGGAATCGGCTGATACCAGGCAGCTAGCTGCTCACGCTCACGCGCACGTTTTTCTTCCACTTCTTCAAAATAGTAGAGCGGTGGACGTGCTGGTTTCACCTCTTCAACGACAGGTTCAGGCTCGGCAACCGGCGGCTGTTCCACCACGGGCTGCTGATGAACCACGGGTTGTTGCTGCACGGTGTCTTGCTGATAGACAAGCTGCGGTTCAAGCGGCGCACTCTGCTGGTAAACCGGTTCTGGTTGCCAGGCGTGTTCCACCACCGGCTCAGGTGCTTGCCACGGCATTGCCGGTTGCGGCATCGTCGGCTGTTCATAGCCAGCTTCGGCAACTGGCGGTACAGAATATGGCATCTGCGGTTCAACCGGTGCGGGTTGCTGCCAGGGTTCATAAGGCTGAACCGGAGGCTGTGCGTACTGAACGGGCTGTGGGTAACCTTCCGGTGCTGGCGCGATAACCGCTTCACCGGTTTGCGGAGCCGGTGCAGATTGCCATGCCACAGCAGGAACGGGTTGTTCTAAAACGGCTCCCGGTACTGGCGCAGGTTGCAACAGCGGGTCGACTGGCGCACTCCAGGCCTGAGTTGCCGCAGTGGCCGCTGCCGCGGTGACCGGCTCAGTCACTGAATGGCCGTTTAATAGCGGGTCGAATTCATCGTATTCAGGCAATGTGGCACGGTTGCCAGAGAACAAGACATCGTTAGGATCGGCTACAACGCCACGCGCGCTGTATTCAATTTCATCCTCATCATCCATGCGCTTGCCGGAGAACAGCGCGGCATCAGTGTGACGCCCAAGTGGATTGGTAAACTTCTCTGCCAGCCGTTTACGACGCGCTAACGCTCCGCGCAGAATACGTGCCCGTCGGGATTCATGTGGGGTGCCATCAACAGCGTCGACAGACTCTTCATCATCTTCATATTCTTCGTCATCAACCCAGGTATCATCGCGACGAGTTCGATTGCTGGCAAATGTCAGGATATTCAGTAACCAGCCGCCCAGTTTCTCGGCAATGCTCACCCATGACCAGCCAGTAAACAGCGTTAAACCCGCGGCCCAGATACATAACAGCGCAAGCGTACCACCACTGCTGTGCAACAAGGGTTGCAGCGTGGTACTGAGCAGGCTGCCAATAACGCCGCCAGAGGCAAAATACCAGATGTCATCGGCATTGATTGCGGCAAGCCCGCAAGAGGTGAGGATCAGCGCCAGAACGCCAATAATACGCAGCGATACGGCGAAGTAATCGACGTATTCGTCGCTGGCCTGATGTCGCCAGGCAAACCAGCAACCGCCGACGATTATCACGGGGATAGTGTAAGCCATGACACCAAAAATAAAGAACAGCGTATCCGCCAGCCATGCTCCGGGTATTCCGCCCAGATTATGGATAGGCTCGTGCCATGCGGTTTGCGACCAACTGGGGTCCGAAGGGTTAAAGCTGAGTAAGGCAGCCATCAACCAGACGGCAAAAAGGGCAATAAGAATCAGCAACGCTTCCAGAAGTCGGCGCCCGCTGCTTAACTTCGTCAATGTGACGTCTTTGTCTTCAGTGTATTCCTGGCTCAAAAACGGCTCTCCAGGTTTCAGGCTTTTCCTGCCCGATGCTAAAACGGACAACAGCACCGGGTTACCCCGGCACTGTTGCTGTATGGATTAACAGGAGTGTAATCAAACTGCGTCGATTTTGCACCTGTTCCGTGTTAGCGCGTCTTAATTACCAGACGATTGCTCTGTTTGACTTCTTCCATTACCACGTAAGTACGTGTGTCATTCACGCCAGGCAGACGCAGCAGGGTTTCCCCCAGCAGCTTACGGTATGCCGACATATCCGGTACGCGTGTTTTCAGCAGATAGTCGAAATCACCGGAAACCAAATGACACTCTTGAATTTCTTCAAGTTTTTGTACTGCAGAGTTAAATTGCTCAAACACATCCGGGGCGCCACGATTCAGAGTAATCTCAACAAAAACCAGAAGTGATGCATCCAGATAATGCGGGTTCAACAGCGCTGTATAGCCCTGAATAAAACCCTGTCTTTCCAACCGACGCACACGCTCAAGGCAGGGCGTTGGAGAAAGTCCCACTCGTTTTGAAAGCTCGACGTTAGAAATACGCCCATCCTTTTGCAGCTCATTAAGAATGTTACGATCGATACGGTCGAGATCTTTGCCAGGGCGCTTCTTACTATCTACCATTATTATTGTCTCTCTGTATTCCTTCCCTACTCCTGCCTGACTCTACTAACATCACTGTTCAGAGTCGCTACCCATCACAATAAACCGCAACCCAGAGGGATTTACGGTGCGCAATGCCTGGGTTTATGGTGAGAAGACCGTTGCCTGTCGGCGGCTATCGACATCACGAATGGCATCTGTCCACACCATGCGTAGATTTCACTAACCCGGTAAACATGGTATCTACATGCATGATTATGCAGCATATACATGACACAGTTTTTTTCTTCCTTGAATGTTTTCGCAAAACAGCAGGTGATTGTCAAAGCAAAACATCGATTTTTAGTACAACATGCCAGTTATTCATTGGGAGTGATGGAAAATCGTCATTTTATCACCTTATAACTGACCGATTTTAAGTAGAAATCATTATACCCCCGCCATACTTCACGTTGTCTGTGCGTTGGCTTCACGCGTCCCCCCAACTCGAATGAGTTAGAGAAGTGTACGGCCCTCAATTTTGCCCATCATCGGTTTCCGCTATTACACATATTGTTAACAAAATCGCCATACTCTTTTTTTACGTCTGCAAATTCCCTACAATCCTGCCCATTGCCTACCAACAACTATGGGGATCTCATGGGCACGACCAAACACAGTAAACTTCTTATTCTGGGTTCAGGCCCTGCGGGCTATACCGCCGCCGTCTACGCTGCGCGCGCAAACCTGCAGCCGGTGCTGATTACCGGTATGGAAAAAGGCGGTCAACTGACCACCACAACAGAAGTGGAGAACTGGCCTGGCGATCCAAACGATCTCACTGGCCCACTGCTGATGGAGCGCATGCACGAGCACGCAACGAAATTTGAAACGGAGATCATCTTCGATCACATCAGTAAGGTTGATCTGCAAAACCGTCCTTTCCGTCTCACCGGAGACAGCGGCGAATACACCTGTGACGCACTGATCATCGCCACTGGCGCTTCAGCACGCTATCTGGGCTTACCTTCAGAAGAAGCCTTTAAAGGCCGCGGTGTCTCCGCCTGCGCAACCTGTGACGGTTTCTTCTATCGTAACCAAAAAGTTGCGGTGATCGGCGGCGGCAACACCGCTGTGGAAGAAGCGTTATACCTGGCGAATATCGCCTCCGAAGTTCACTTGATTCACCGCCGCGACAGTTTCCGTGCCGAGAAAATCCTCATCAAACGTTTGATGGACAAAGTTGAAAACGGCAACATCGTGCTGCACACGCATCGCACACTGGAAGAAGTGACTGGCGATCAAATGGGTGTAACCGGATTGCGTCTGCGCGATACGCAAAATACTGACAACGTTGAATCTCTCGACGTCGCCGGATTGTTTGTCGCCATCGGCCACAGCCCGAACACGGCTATTTTCGATGGTCAACTTGAACTGGAAAACGGCTATATCAAAGTTCAGTCCGGTATTCACGGCAATGCGACACAAACCAGCATTCCTGGTGTGTTCGCTGCCGGTGACGTGATGGACCATATTTATCGTCAGGCGATTACCTCAGCTGGCACAGGTTGTATGGCCGCCCTGGACGCTGAACGTTATCTCGACGGTCTGGCGGACGCCTGCAAATAGTTTTTACAAATCAGTAACAAAAGTAAAAAAGGCGACTATAAGTCGCCTTTATTTTTGCCCCGTTGTAACATTGTCCTGCCCAAAAATTCCAATAACTCACCTGCTAAGCGTGCAATGAATAAAACCCGTCAAAAAGAGCTTACCCGCTGGTTAAAACAGCAAAGTGTCATTTCTCAACGCTGGCTGAATATTTCACGCCTGTTGGGGTTCGTGAGTGGCCTGTTAATTGTCGCTCAGGCCTGGCTCATGGCTCGGATTCTGCAGCACATGATCATGGAAAATATTCCCCGTGAAGCGCTGCTGTTCCCTTTCGTCGTGCTGGTCTTGATTTTTATCCTGCGGGCGTGGGTTGTCTGGTTACGTGAGCGAATAGGGTTTCACGCGGGCCAACATATTCGTTTTGAGATTCGTCGCCAGGTTCTGGACCGTCTGCAACAGGCGGGGCCAGCATGGATACAGGGGAAGCCTGCCGGAAGCTGGGCCACGCTGATTCTGGAACAGATTGACGATATGCATGACTACTATGCGCGTTATTTGCCGCAAATGGCGCTTGCGGTTTGCGTCCCGTTATTGATTGTGGCTGCCGTTTTCCCGTCAAACTGGGTTGCAGCCCTTATCCTGTTGGGAACCGCACCACTGATCCCTCTGTTTATGGCGATGGTCGGTATGGGCGCTGCCGATGCCAACCGGCGTAACTTTCAGGCACTTGCCCGACTCAGCGGTCACTTCCTCGATCGCTTGCGCGGCATGGAAACACTGAGAATTTTTGGTCGCGGCGAAGCGGAGACGGAAAGCATCCGGGCTGCATCGCAGGATTTCCGTCAGCGCACGATGGAAGTGCTTCGCCTGGCATTCCTCTCTTCGGGTGTGCTGGAGTTTTTCACTTCGCTCTCTATTGCCCTGGTAGCCGTGTACTTCGGTTTTTCTTATCTCGGCGAGCTTGATTTCGGCCACTACGGAACCGGCGTCACGCTGGCGGCAGGTTTCCTGGCGCTGATTCTGGCACCGGAATTTTTCCAGCCGCTGCGCGACCTGGGGACGTTTTACCATGCCAAGGCGCAAGCGGTAGGCGCTGCCGACAGTCTGAAAACGTTCATGGAAACCCCGCTCGCGCATCCTGAGCGTGGCGATATTGAGCTGGCGACCAAAGACGCGGTTGCAATTGAAGCCGAAGATCTGATCATCACCTCACCCGAAGGAAAAATCCTGGCAGGTCCGCTTAACTTCTCCCTACCTGCAGGCCAGCGCGCGGTGCTGGTTGGGCGTAGTGGGTCCGGTAAGAGCTCGTTGCTGAATGTCCTGTCCGGTTTTCTCTCGTATCAGGGCTCATTGCGTATTAATGGCTTTGAACTTCGTGACTTGTCGCCTGACGCCTGGCGTAAACAACTCTCATGGGTTGGGCAAAACCCGCAGCTTCCGGCTGCTACATTGCGCGAAAATGTGCTGCTGGCATGCCCTGATGCCAGCGAAGAACAGCTACAGGCCGCGCTCGATAGCGCCTGGGTCAGTGAGTTTTTACCGCTGCTTCCTCAGGGTGTGGATACCCCTGTAGGCGACCAGGCAGGTCGACTTTCTGTCGGACAAGCACAGCGCGTTGCCGTTGCCCGCGCCTTACTCAACCCGTGTCAGTTACTGCTGCTCGACGAACCCGCAGCCAGTCTGGATGCACACAGCGAACAACGCGTGATGCAGGCGTTGAATGCGGCATCGCGCCGCCAGAGCACACTGATGGTTACGCACCAGCTGGAAGATCTTGCCGACTGGGACGCTATCTGGGTCATGCAAGACGGTCAGATTGTCGAACAAGGTACCTATGCGCAACTTAGCGCAGCCAACGGGGCTTTTGCGACATTACTGGCTCACCGTCAGGAGGACATCTAAATGCGCGCTTTGCTACCCTATCTGACGCTGTATAAACGTCATAAATGGATGTTAACACTGGGGATCGTTCTGGCGATCGTCACATTATTGGCAAGCATTGGTTTGCTGACGCTTTCAGGCTGGTTCCTGTCTGCTTCCGCCGTTGTCGGTGTCACCGGGATCTACAGTTTTAACTACATGCTCCCGGCGGCTGGCGTTCGCGGGGCGGCAATTACCCGAACCGCAGGTCGTTATTTCGAACGACTGGTCAGTCACGACGCGACGTTTCGTGTATTGCAGCATTTGCGTATTTACACCTTCAGCAAATTGCTGCCGCTCTCCCCTGCCGGGCTCGCCCGATACGGTCAGGGCGAACTGCTCAACCGCGTTGTGGCGGATGTCGATACGCTCGATCATCTCTATTTACGTGTGCTCTCCCCGCTGGTTGGCGCGTTTGTCGTTATTGTGGTGGTCACGCTAGGATTGAGCGTTCTCGATCTCACGCTCGCCATCACCCTTGGCGGCATTATGCTGCTGACTCTGTTTATCTTGCCTCCGTTGTTTTACCAGGCAGGTAAAAGCACCGGGCAGAACCTGACGCATCTGCGCGGGCAATATCGTCAGCAGTTGACCTCCTGGTTACAGGGTCAGGCTGAGCTGACCATTTTTGGTGCCAGCGATCGCTATCGCACACAAATGGAAACCACCGAATTACAGTGGCACGAAGCGCAGCGTCGTCAGTCCGAATTAACGGCCTTGTCTCAGGCTGTCATGCTGCTGATTGGCGCTCTGGCTGTGGTGATGATGTTATGGATGGCTTCAGGTGGCGTAGGCGGAAACACACAACCCGGCGCACTGATAGCGTTGTTTGTGTTCTGCGCATTGGCCGCTTTCGAAGCGCTGGCCCCTGTTACCGGCGCATTTCAACATCTCGGCCAGGTGATTGCTTCAGCACTACGTATTACCGAGCTGACAGAGCAGAAACCGGAAGTCACCTTCCCGGATACGGAAGCTACTGTTTCAGAACAGATTACTCTGACATTGCGTGAGGTGTCTTTCAGCTATCCTGGGCAAACACAAAAAGCTCTGGATACCCTTTCTTTGCTCGCTAAACCCGGTGAACACATTGCGATTCTGGGTCGGACAGGCTGTGGGAAATCAACGTTACTGCAATTATTGACCCGTGCATGGGATCCGCAAAGCGGCGAAATCCTGATTAACGATCATCCGATTTCAACGCTGAACGAAGCCGCTTTACGCCAATGCATCAGCGTCGTACCACAGCGAGTGCATCTGTTCAGTGCGACATTGCGCGATAACCTGCTGCTGGCTGCGCCACACGCCAGCGATGAAGCGCTAACCGGGATGCTGTGCCGTGTCGGTCTGGAAAAACTGCTTGAAGGTGACGGGCTCAATGCCTGGTTAGGTGAAGGCGGTCGTCAGCTTTCAGGCGGAGAGCTACGCCGTTTGGCTATCGCGCGAGCCTTGCTGCACGATGCGCCGCTGATGCTTCTGGATGAGCCTACTGAAGGTCTGGATGCGACAACGGAAAGTCAAATGCTTGAATTGATTAACGATGTGATGCGCAATAAAACCGTACTCATGGTCACACATCGCCTGCGCGGACTGTCGCGATTTAATCAAATAATAGTGATGGACAACGGACACATAATTGAGCAAGGTAATCACGCAGATCTGTTAGCCAGGCAGGGGCGTTATTACCAGTTTAAGCAACGTCTGTAAGCTATTATTGAACGATCCGACTCGCGTAGTGGAGTTTCGCTGTCATGCGCCTGGTACAACTGTCCCGCCATTCTATCGCCTTCCCCTCACCGGAAGGCGCTTTACGCGAGCCTAACGGTTTATTAGCGCTGGGGGGCGATCTCAGCCCTGCCCGCCTGCTAATGGCCTACCAACGCGGTATTTTCCCGTGGTTTTCCCCTGGCGACCCTATTCTCTGGTGGTCGCCCGACCCACGCGCCATTCTTTGGCCTGACAAATTTCACATAAGTCGCAGCATGAAGCGCTTTCATAAACACTCACCGTATCGCGTGACGCTTAATTACGCGTTTGGTCAGGTCATTGAAGGATGTGCAAACGACCGGGAAGAAGGCACCTGGATAACGCATGATGTCGTGGATGCCTATCATCGGTTGCATGAACTTGGACACGCGCACTCTATTGAAGTATGGCGACAAAATGAATTAGTCGGCGGGATGTACGGCGTTGCGCAAGGTACTCTTTTCTGCGGTGAATCGATGTTCAGTCGCCAGGAAAATGCCTCCAAAACCGCACTGCTTGTTTTTTGCGCTGAATTTATCCGTCAGGGCGGAAAACTAATCGATTGCCAGGTGTTAAATACCCACACCGCGTCACTGGGAGCCATTGAGACTCCGCGCAGGGACTACCTTGAACATTTAAGCAGGCTACGCCAACAGCGCCTACCGAGCCACTTCTGGGTACCCAGGACGTTATTTTCGCCTCAGGAGTGAATGTTTTCGGCACATTTTTTGTCGGGGTGTTATAATTGGTGCCGCAGAGTCGGTTTAGCCCATTACCCCGCCGCCGTTAAGGAACAGTTCGCGTCAGGCAACGCCTATCGTTTATCTCATCGTTCCCTTACACGTTGCGCTTTTAGTGCGGCTTTGTTGTGTGCGGTTAGAGTAATGCGCCAAACCCGATTTGCTGCGTTTTAAACGCACAAATCTTTACTTATTAAAAGAACTTCGGCATTATCTTGCCGGTTCAAATTACGGTAGTGATACCCCAGAGGATTAGATGGCCAAAGAAGACAATATTGAAATGCAGGGTACCGTTCTCGATACGTTACCTAATACCATGTTCCGCGTAGAGTTAGAAAACGGTCACGTGGTTACTGCACACATCTCCGGTAAAATGCGTAAAAACTATATCCGCATCCTGACGGGCGACAAAGTGACTGTTGAACTAACCCCGTACGACCTGAGCAAAGGCCGCATTGTCTTCCGTAGTCGCTGATTGTTTTAACGCCCGAATGGCGTCCAGATAATAAAAGGTCGGTTTAACCGGCCTTTTTTGTGGACTGATATTACGTATTTAATCCTCGTTCATTCGTGCATATTCTTCCGTGAGGAAATCCACCAATGCACGAACCGACGGCAATAACCCCCTGCGCGATGGAAAGACCGCGTGAATGATCTCTCGCTTTGGTTCCCAACCGTCCAGTAATGCCACCAGCTCGCCCGCCGCTATTTGCTCTTTTACCATCAATTGCGGGAGCTGAACGACCCCTACACCTGCCACTGCCGCTTCGCGTAAAGCCAGCATGTCGGTGGTTATCATACGCGGTGTGAAATGCACCTCTGCACGCGCGCCCTGTGGGCCAAATAATTCCCAGCGATGCACATGCTTACCCGTGGCCAGGCTCAGACCCGGCCATCGGGTCAGCTCCGCTGGCGCATGTAAAGCGCCCATCTGCTCGATCAATCGCGGGCTGGCATATAGGCGATGCCCCCTGTCTGCAAGTACACGCATAACCAGATCGCTATCCTCAAAAGGACGGGGTCTGACGCGAATCGCGACATCAAGGCCTTCACCAACAACGTCCACACGGCGGTTAGTGGCCTCCAGTTGTACGGATACGTCAGGATAACGCGCCATAAAACGGGCAAGCATGGCGCCGACATGCACGTGCAGTAAAGTGACCGGACAGGTCAGCTTCACAATACCTCGCGGCTCTACCTGCAACGCCGCGATGGCATCCTGCGCTGCCTGCGCTTCCACCAGCATAGCCTTACAGTGTTCGTAGAACGTTTGCCCAACTTCTGTAACATTAAACTGCCGGGTGGTTCGCTGAATCAACCGCACCCCCAGCCTCTCCTCCAGTTGTGCAATTCGGCGGCTCAGTTTTGATTTCGGTTCATCGAGCGCCCGACCGGCCGCAGCGAATCCTCCCTCTTCAACTACGTGAACAAACCATGCGAAATCATTGAGATCCGGCTTAGTCATCTTATTGTCCTATTTATGAGACGGTGAAGGCTATTTTAGCTACTACTCAGTTCTCTGTCATGAATATAAGCTTATTCACATCAAGATAACGCCACTGAGGAGATACATATGAAACAAGTAACAGGCGTCTACACCGCACCTCGCCCACACTGGGTTGGCGATGGATTCCCGGTTCGCTCGATGTTCTCTTACCAGTCTCATGCTGAACAGTTAAGTCCGTTCCTGCTGCTGGATTACGCCGGGCCACATACCTTCACCCCAGGTAATGAAAAACGTGGCGTGGGCGAACACCCTCACCGTGGTTTCGAAACGGTGACCATCGTTTACAGCGGTGAAGTTGAACATCGTGACTCAACTGGCCGCGGTGGGATTATCGGCCCAGGCGACGTGCAGTGGATGACTGCAGGTGCAGGCATATTACACGAAGAATTCCATTCTCCGGAATTTACCCGGAAGGGTGGCGAGCTGGAAATGGTGCAACTTTGGGTCAACCTGCCGGCAAAAGACAAAATGGCCGTGCCGGGTTATCAGGGCATCACCAGCGATGTTATCCCCACGGTTGCTCTGCCTGATGACGCAGGAAGTGTTCGCGTTATTGCGGGTAGCTACGAGGATATAAAAGGGCCAGCACATACCTTCTCGCCACTGAACGTCTGGGATATGCGCCTGCAACGTAATCACCAGCTTACGTTGTCCCAGCCGGAAGGATGGAGCACCGCCCTAGTGGTATTGAAAGGCAATATCACCGTCAACGGCACCACGCCAGCCAGCGAAGCGCAACTGGTGGTGCTAAGCCAGCAAGGGAAAACGCTGCACATTGAAGCCACCAGCGATGCCATCGTGCTGCTGCTGTCTGGCGAACCGTTAAACGAACCGATTGTGGGTTACGGTCCGTTTGTCATGAACACGAAACAAGAAATCGCAGAAGCCGTACGCGATTTTAACTCCGGCCGCTTTGGCCAAATCTGAATCAAAGGAGAATACTATGTCCAGTCCTGCAAACTTTAATGGTTCACGCCCGGTCATCGATGTAAATGATTCCGTTATGCTGCTTATCGATCACCAAAGCGGACTTTTCCAGACCGTAGGTGATATGCCAATGCCTGAACTGCGTGCACGTGCTGCCGCGCTGGCTAAAATGGCCTCTCTGGCGAAGATGCCGGTGATTACCACCGCATCAGTACCGCAAGGACCGAACGGTCCGTTGATCCCTGAGATCCACGCCAATGCGCCGCACGCCCAATACGTGGCGCGTAAAGGTGAAATCAACGCCTGGGATAACGAAGATTTTGTTAAAGCCGTGAAAGCGACCGGTCGTAAGACGCTGATTATCGCCGGTACTATCACCAGTGTTTGCATGGCTTTCCCAGCCATTAGTGCGGTTGCTGAAGGTTACAAAGTGTTCGCAGTTATCGATGCTTCCGGCACCTACAGTAAAATGGCGCAGGAAATTACCCTGGCACGTGTTGTTCAGGCAGGTGTAGTACCGATGGATACCGCCGCGGTTGCTTCTGAGTTGCAGGGAACATGGAACCGTGAAGATGCCGCAGAGTGGGCAGAAGTGTACACAAAAGTATTCCCGGCATATCAGTTGCTGATTGAGAGCTACAGCAAAGCTCAGGAAGTCATCACCAACGGTGAAAAACTGGACTCTCAGCGCTAATCGTCTCCCCCACGCCCGTCCGGGTGGGGGAATATGTACATTGCGTAACCAAACGAATATGAACACGTAAATTCTGCTTGACCGTTTTAGCGCAACTCCCTATAGTAGCGCCCCGTTGCCCCCCAAGCGGTCAGGCAGCAATACAATATGGTGAGGTGTCCGAGTGGCTGAAGGAGCACGCCTGGAAAGTGTGTATACGGCAACGTATCCGGGGTTCGAATCCCCGCCTCACCGCCATATTTTAAGAAGAGCTCGTACGCAAGTACGGGCTTTTTTTTCGCATATTTCACAGCCTGGCGGGGATGAGAAGCCCGGACCGGGTTCGACTACTGGCGCAGCCAGTTGGACAGACTGAGCGCGCAGCGAACAGGCTGCCCGCAGGGCGAGCGAAGCGAGTCAATCCCCCCCTCACCGCCATATTTTAAGAAGACCTCGTACGCAAGTACGGGCTTTTTTTTCGCCTGTTGCATTTGCCGGATGCGGTGCAAGCACCTTATCCGGCCTACATTTCTTCCATCTCGTCGTAGGCCTGATAAGCGAAGCGCCATCAGGGATGGCAGTTATTGTCGGCTAAGCAGCGTCAACACTTCATAGTGTGCAGTGTGCGGAAACATATCGAAAAGCTGAACACGTTCAATGTGATACCCTGGCAACTCGCGAATATCCTTCGCCATGGTTTGCGCATTACAGCTGGAATAAACAATAAAACGTGGCGCCATTTGGGAAAGAAAATCGCACAGCGGTTTGCCAATCCCGCGACGCGGCGGGTTCACCAGCACCAGGTCCGGTACTTCGCCCTGAGCGGTAGCAAACTGGGTTGAATCCAGCGCCTGAAAATGCAGATTCTGCAACCCAAGCTCCTGCGCTGACTGCTTCGCGCAGGTAATCGCCTCTGGCGCGATTTCAATCCCCGTCAGTTTCATTTGCGGTGTAGCACAGTGCAGACCAAAACCCCCGACGCCGCAAAACAGATCCCACATGTGATTAACCGGAAGCTGACGCACCCAGTCACGCGCCGTGGCATATAACTGCCCCGCTACCACCGGATTGGTCTGGAAGAAGCTCTGCGGGCGGATCCACAACGGTACATCGTTAAAGCGTTCCGCCAGCGCCTGTTGTTCCGTCAGGAAGATTTCTGTCTCCCCTTCCATAATCGCCATATGCACCGGCTGAATATTGGCAGTGATCACTTTTAACTGTGGGAGTTGTGCCTGCAACCAGGGTAGCGCCGCGCGCAGTTGTGCCAGTTTTGCGTCAGAACGCAGGACAAAACGCAGCATCATACCGCCGTCGTATCGGCTTTCCGTTAACAGCAGATATTTCAGCTCCCCGCGTTTGCGCGCCACGTTATAGGGCGTCAGCCCCGCACGAGCGATAAACGGCTTAAGCGCGGAAAATACAGGCGCAAAAGACTCAGGATAGAGCGGACAGTCGCACAAGTCCTCAGGCGTACCGTCACGATGCAGCATTCCCAGCAGCGGTTTTTCCACGCTGCCGCTGACTACCATTTTGGCTTTATTACGAAACGCGCTTTCCGCACCACTGACCGGCGCGCACCATTCCCCGACCGAAAAATCGGCCAGCAGATTCTGCAGATCAGCTGTTTTTGCAGAGAGTTGTTCGGCGATGGGCTGCGTTATCCACTGACAAGAGCGGCAGCGTTCGGCGTCATATAGTGCGCACTGCATACAAAGACCTACAAATTAACCGGGGGCCAAGATTATACACGTTATTGCAAACGGAAGAACCGCCTGCTGGACGCAGGAATAAACAGCAGTAGCAACACCAGCATATCCGGCAATTTTTGCATCACCAGCGTATGCAGGATTTCACGTCTGGACTCCCCCGCAATACTGAACAGTTCCGGATATCCGTAGCCCAGCGAAGCCGCCCACAGATAAATGCTAGCGATAACCTGGGTCAGCAGGTAGATCCAGCGCGCCCAGTTTCGTCCTTTGACCAGCGAAAATGCGCAGTAAATTTCGACAAACAGCAGCACCAGGCTACCCAGAAACACCAGCGTCAAATTCCAGGTCTGCACACTGCGATGAATAAACTCACTGGTTCCACGAAAACCAAGCGTATTAAAAATCATCAACAGATCGAGACAGCGGATCATGATGATAGCCAGCGCCGCCACCTGCACTAAAGCAGGGACGTTTAAGCGAGCATGTGATGTGGATGATTTCTTAAAAAATCCCAACGCGTCGTCTTCCTTGAAAACAGCGCAACCACCGCAGTTGCGCCGTATAGACAGATTGGCAGATTTTAGTTTTTTCAGCCGCGTCTTGCACGTTGGATATCGCGTATCCGTTGTTTTTCTGTTCGCGCCATCAGATACCACGCGATAAATCCGATAATTCCTACCACGCCAAGGATCAACGTCGCCAGTGCGTTGATCTCTGGGTTAACCCCCATACGCACACTGGAAAATACCAGCATTGGCAAGGTTGTCGCCCCAGGGCCAGAAACAAAGCTGGCGATAACCAAATCATCCAGTGACAGCGTAAAGGCCAGTAACCAACCGGAAATGACCGCCGGCATAATCATCGGCAGCGTAATGACGAAAAAGACTTTCAGCGGCGTCGCACCGAGATCCATCGCCGCTTCCTCAATGGAGTGATCCAGTTCACGCAAACGCGAGGAAATCACCACCGCTACGTACGCCGTACAGAAGGTGACGTGCGCCAACCAGATGGTCAACATACCGCGATCGGCTGGCCAGCCAATCGCATGTCCGAGGGCCACAAACAGCAACAGCAATGATAAACCCGTAATCACATCCGGCATAACCAGCGGCGCGGTGATCATGAAGGCAAAACCATTTGAACCACGAAAACGGCCAAAACGAACCATCACTACGGCAGCAATCGTACCCAGAATGGCTGCCATCGTCGCAGCACAGGCAGCAATCGTTAAACTCATGCCGACGGCACTCATCATTGCAGTATCGTGGAAAAGTTCACCGTACCAGCGTGTTGACCAACCCGCCCACACCGTCACCAGCTTGGAGCTGTTAAACGAATAGATAACTAACATCAGCATGGGGGCGTACAGGAACGTAAACCCCACGACCAGGATAAAGATCCGCCACGGCGAGCGGACGACCGGCAAATTATTCATCCGTGTTCCCCCACGCTTTTCTGCTGATACTTATGGAACCACATGATTGGCACAATCAGTAACAGCAACATGATGATGGCAACAGCAGACGCCACCGGCCAGTCGCGGTTATTGAAAAACTCCTGCCATAGCACACGGCCGATCATAATGCTGTCCGGCCCCCCAAGCAGTTCCGGAATAACAAATTCCCCTACTGCCGGGATAAACACCAGCATTGAACCAGCGATAATCCCGCCTTTGGTCAACGGCACAATCACGCTAAAAAAGGTTTTCAACGGCCGTGCACCCAGATCCAGCGAAGCTTCCACCAGAGAATAGTCAATGCGCGTCAGTGCGGTATAAATCGGCAGCACCATAAAGGGTAAATAGGCATAAACAATACCGATATAAACCGCCAGGTTGGTATGCAGGATCGTCAATGGCTGATCGATAACGCCCAGCCACATCAGGAAGTTGTTCAGCACCCCGTTATTTTTCAGGATCCCCATCCAGGCATAGACGCGAATCAAGAAAGAGGTCCAGGAAGGCAGGATCACCAGCAACAGCAAAATATTGCGTGTAGAAGGCTTACTGTGTGCCACGGCCCACGCCAGTGGGTACCCCAACAACAGACAGCAGATCGTCGAAATCCCCGCGACCTGCAAAGACTGCAGATAAGCATCGAAATAGAGCGGGTCATCCGTCAGTTGCAGGAAGTTACCTAAATTGAGCGTAATAGAGAGCTGACCATCGGCCCATGCCACAAGGTCTGTGTATGGCGGTATCGCCCGGGCCATCTCTGACAGACTTATCTTGAAGACAATCAGAAACGGCAATAAAAACAGGAGAACCAGCCACACATACGGCAGCGCGATCACCAGCTTGCGACCATGTTTCATTTGCAACTGCGACATATACAGCGTGAAACGGCTCGCTTTTTCGGCACGTGCCGGAGGTTCAAGTGTACTCATCTTTACTCCTTAAACCGTCAACACCACACAGCTGTCTGCATCCCAACACAAACGTACCTCGTCACCCCAGGTCGGTAGCCCCTTGCGATAGCGATGTTCGTTTTGCAACTGGGCACTCAACATCTGGCCGCTTTTTAAACGTACGTGATACACAGACAAATCACCCAGGTAGGCAATATGCACCACCTCGCCCACCGCAAAGTTATAGCCATCCGGCGGAGGGGCATCACAGAGCATGATTTTTTCCGGACGAAGCGCGACATACACCGGCACGTTATCGACGATAGAAGTATCAGCATCCACTTTTAGCGGATGCACCAGCCCCGGAGAGTCAATCACCAGACCGTCCTCCTGGCGCTCCTTTAGCAGCCCTTCAAAAACGTTGACCGAACCGATAAATTCAGCGCTGTAGCGGGTGGTCGGGTGCTCGTAGATCTCTTCCGGTTCGCCAATCTGCACAAATTTTCCGCGGTTCATGATGGCTATACGGCCCGCCATGGTCATGGCTTCTTCCTGGTCGTGCGTCACCATCACGCAGGTCACCCCTACGCGCTCAAGAATATCAACCACTTCCAGCTGCATGCGGTCACGCAGTTTTTTATCCAGCGCGCCCATCGGTTCATCCAGTAACAGCAGCTTAGGGCGTTTGGCCAGGCTCCGGGCCAGCGCCACACGTTGACGCTGACCGCCTGAAAGCTGATGCGGCTTACGTTTGGCGAACTCCTGCATGTGCACCAGTCCGAGCATCTCATTCACCCGGCCAGCGATTTCCGCTTTCGGTAGCTTGTCCTGCTTGAGTCCAAAGGCAATATTCTGTTCCACCGTCATATGTGGAAACAGAGCGTAGGACTGAAACATCATATTAATTGGACGCAGATAAGGTGGAACATGCGCCAGATCGACACCGTCCAGCATGATTTGTCCGGTAGTCGGCAACTCAAACCCCGCCAGCATGCGCAACAGGGTTGATTTACCACAACCGGACGCACCAAGCAGGGCAAATATTTCGCCTTTGTAGATAGTGAGATTGACGTCATCGACAGCATGCTGACCGTCAAATGACTTCGTCAGGTTGCGAATTTCAAGCAGCGGGGTCAGCGCCTTACGGATTTTCGCTTGTGGGCGTGGGGTTGCATCATTCACTCAAGTGCTCTCCGGCATAAAACAAAGAAACGGTGCAAATAACGCACCTTACTGGTGCGTATTGCCGGGTTTTGTGTGTTCGGGATCACGACATCCCCGGCAGGCACAAGCACCGCCGGGTCGTGTCCCGATCATCGGGTTATTTTCCGCTTTTCACCTTCGTCCAGGCGCGGGTACGTACACGATCGATCTTCGGATCCTGAACTTTCAGTGTGAACAGTTTGGCGCGCACGTCCGCTGGTGGATAGATACCAGGGTTATCACGCACTTCTGGGCTGACCAGAGCCGTCGCTTCTTTGTTAGCATTGGCGTAGAACACGTGGTCGGAAATATGCGCAATCACATCAGGGCGCAGCAGGTAATTGAGGAACTGGTAAGCTTCGTCTTTGTTTTTCGCATCTGCAGGCATCGCGAACACATCAAAGAACGCCATCGCCCCTTCTTTGGGAATCGAGAAGGAGATATTAACGCCATTTTTCGCTTCTTTCGCACGGTTTGCGGCCTGCCATACATCCCCTGCCCAGCCAATCGCGACACAGGTATCACCATTTGCCAGATCGTTAATGTATTGCGAAGAGTGGAAATAACGGATATTCGGACGCAGTTTCAACAGCAAATCGGTTGCCGGCCCGGTGTAATCATCCGCTTTGGTACTGTTTGGATCTTTACCCAAATAGTTCAGCACAGTAGCAAACACTTCTTCAGGCGCATCGAGGAAAGAGACACCGCAGCTTTTGAGTTTTTCCAGATTTTCCGGTTTCAGGATCAAATCCCAGCTGTTAACCGGGGCATCCGCACCCAGCACCGCTTTAACTTTATCCACGTTGTAGCCAATACCGGTGGTTGCCCACATATACGGCATAGCAAACTTATTGTCTGGATCGTGTTTACCCACCAGTTTCAGCAGTTCAGGGTCGAGGTTTTTCCAGCCAGGCAGTTTGCTCTTATCCAGGGGCTGGAAAACGCCCGCGGTCAGTTGCCGTTCGAGGAAACTGGCTGACGGAACAACGAGGTCAAAACCGGTGCTGCCAGCCATGAGCTTACCTTCCAGCACCTCATTGGAGTCAAATACATCATAAATGACTTTAATGCCGGTCTCTTTCTCAAAATTAGCCACCGTGTCCGGAGCAATATAGTCAGACCAGTTATAAATATGCAGTGTTTTTTGTTCAGCAGCGAGCGTGCCGGCAGAGATGGCCATCAGAGCACCTGCAACCAGGCCTGATAACCATTTTTTATTTAAGGCGGTCATAATCTCTTTCCTTCTGAAAGTTCGTTAACAAACGAACAAAAAAGTCACACTCTAATGATATGCAAGAAACGTGCATATTATTTCATGCGGCATCAATGAAAGAGTGGTCTCTCTCCCCGCCGCTATTGCTCGCTGATATCCGCTGGCTCATTCAACATGCATACAGCTACAGATAGCTCATAATGGGCAAATTGAACGGTGACGTTTACAAGCTTTGCAAGAATAACTTTAGCCAGGAATTGTGGATATAGCCCAGATAAAAAAACGTCTTTTATCAATTTTTTATGCAGGTTTTGTCTATGACGTAAAGCGGAAGGGGCGGAATCGAAGTGAATAATTCTTTAAGAAAAGGTTAAATGCAGAATAAAAACGTGAAATACGCAACCGCTCTGGCAGCGGCTGCGCTATAGGTCCCCATATTCAGGAACTATTAGTGGAGGAAATGAACCTCTGCGTTGCTGTTTTGCCCGTCTTCTTCGGCGTTAAACAATAACTGATGTGCCCCGGCTTCAAGGATCACCATCGATATCTGTTCCTCGCTCTGACGCACAAAACATTCAAACTGTTCAAACGTCACACCCGGCATAACGGATAAAGACTGGCAAACCACCAGCTTTGGCAGATTATCATCCTGCATATCCAGAAAGGCTTTTACCGTCAGCGAGCTCGCATTGATAGCGGACAGATCGGCGGCCAACGGTAGCAGCGCTGAAGGTCTGACTTCCGCCATCGCGGAAAACAGAATGACGTTATCCACCAGATCAATTTTTGCATCAAAAATGCCGTCGAAGTTCTGCATGTGCGGTAGATGCAGCGCCTGACAGGTATCACATTCAAAAAAACTCATGCCCAGGTCGTCGAGCCATTGACGCAACGTATCCAGAGTGGGAACGACCAGTGATGTCATAATAATGTGTGACCTCTATTGATGAAAAAATTACCGGCACAGCTTACGCAAAAAGACCGTGTCATACCACGATCGCTATCGATAATGCGTTTAGCCGCCGATTTTAAGACAAAATTCAGGAGTAGCATGACGTTCGATCCACTGGATCATTCGCGCAGCAATATCTATCCCAGTGGTTTTCTCCACGCCTTCCAGCCCAGGAGAGGCGTTGACCTCCATAACCAGCGGTCCGCGTTCTGCACGCAGGATGTCGACGCCAGCAACGTCAAGCCCCATCGTGCGGGCAGCTTTAAGCGCAATGTCCCTTTCCTGCGGCGTGATATTGGCAATAGTGGCAACTCCGCCGCGATGCAAGTTAGAACGGAAATCGCCCTCTTTAGCCCGCCGCTCAATAGCAGCGACCACCTCATCACCCACCACGAAACAGCGAATATCTTTCCCCTTCGCCTCTTCGATGTATTCCTGGACCAGAATATGGGCATTCAGACCACGAAATGCATCCACTACGCTCTCTGCGGCCTGGCGCGTTTCGGCCAATACCACACCGATGCCTTGAGTCCCCTCCACCAGCTTCACCACCAGCGGCGCACCACCGACCATATCAATCATATCGCTGGTATCGTCCGGCGAGTGGGCTATTCCGGTAATCGGCAGGTCAATACCCTGTCGCGCCAACAGTTGTAACGAGCGTAGCTTATCGCGTGCGCGGGTAATCGCTACTGACTCATTCAGCGGGTAGCTACCCAGCATCTCAAACTGACGTAATGCCGCCGTACCGTAGAAGGTAATGGCTGAGCCAATTCTTGGAATGACCGCGTCAAAATGGGGAAGCTGGCGGCCTTTATAATGGATAGAAGACGCTGCCGGGCTAATGTTCATATAACAAGAAAGAGGATCGATAACTTCAACCAGGTGACCGCGTTGCATCGCCGCTTCACGCAGGCGTTTGCAAGAATAGAGCGTTCCATCCCGGGACAAAATGGCAATTTTCACCCTGCACCTCTCTAAAAGACCTGGTAAAAGCTGGCGTATCATACACTGGGTTAAACGCTTTAGCGCGTCGCCCATCCCTGTTTATGTAAATATTCCAGGATAAAGGGACGGCTTTCTTTAATGATGGTGCGGCGAATATGATCGCTCCAGGTATCGCGACGCGTGTTGCTACCACGGGTCAGATAGTACTGAGCAAGCTGTTCATCATATTGCGACAATGCATCCTGATCGAGCGGCTGATACTGGTTTTCATGCACCACCAGTGTTGCTGGCAGCCGGGGCTTGATGTCCGGGTTATCCGCAGGCCAGCCAAGACACAGGCCAAACAGCGGCAAAACATGCTTCGGCAGCATCAGTAATTCCGTTACCGGCTCAATATTATTACGCAGGCCGCCAATGAACACACCGCCAAGCCCCAGCGATTCCGCCGCTGTCAGCGCATTTTGCGCCATCATCGCCGTATCAACCACGCCAAGCAAGAGTTGCTCAGCCAGCCCCAGTTGCGCCTCGGGGCAAATCTGCAAATGGCGATTAAAATCAGCACAAAAAACCCAGAACTCGGCGGCTTGTGCGACGTGCTTTTGTCCCCCCGATAATGTCACCAGGGACTCACGCAGATTTTGATCGGTAATACGAATTATCGTCGTGCACTGCAAAAAACTTGAGCTTGATGTTCCTTGAGCGGCAGCAATAATCGCCTCCCGCTGTGCATCGGAAATACCTTCATCGGTGAAATGGCGAATGGAACGGTGGCTGCGAATTAAATCAATGGTTGGAGTCATCTTTTTTTTCTCTGGCTGAATGGGAAGAAGCGTCGGGAGCACGCGACATCAGCTGCGGTGCCAACAGCTGCGCAATGCGCAACATCAATACCACTGCGGCGGGAAGCATCAACAGTACACCCAGAAATATCATTACCACACAGGCCAATGGCCCGTTTAGCGGTGCGGGTAAAGTGAGATAATCGTTAAGCGACAGCAGCGCCAGCGATAACAAAATCATCCCGATGATTTCCAGAATCAATACGCTTTTGGGTAACACGCCCACTGTGCGCATAGGTGCCTCCCGATAAATGGCGCTTAGTGTAAAACGTTCCGACTGCCCATGTTTAACAAAAATGCGGCATAGACTAAGGATATCAAAGCAACAGGCTGAACCTGCTTTCCATCCGTCACAAATCGCGGCATCATAACAACATTCGCCATCCGGCCTGATAAGTTCGAGGAGATAGAGATGTTTGCCGTTATTTTTGGTCGCCCAGGGTGCCCGTATTGCGTGCGCGCAAAAGAATTAGCAGAAAAATTGAGCAATGAGCATGACGATTTTAACTTCCGCTACATTGATATCCATGCCGAAGGAATTACTAAAGCAGATCTGGAAAAAACGGTAGGTAAGCCGGTTGAAACCGTTCCGCAGATTTTCGTTGATCAACAACACATCGGCGGCTGCACGGATTTTGAGGCGTGGGCAAAAGAGAATATGAATCTGTTCGCCTGATAGCTGTTTCTACGCCCTCCGCTGGAGGGCGTCATCAGTTTTTTTTCCGCCGCTGACGCTGGTTGAATAAACTACTGATAAATAAAAAACACAGTGCCCCAAGCGCACACCAGAACACGGCACTGAACAGCCATGCCACCTCTTGCCACAGCGAACGCGTCGGCATAAAAACGAACCGCATCAGTAACAAGCAACACGGTGCTGCCAGTATTGCACCAAGAAGGGGTTTGAGCACTTCCCGACGGTGGGAGAAAAAGCTTGCCACAGCGCCAGGCAGTATAAAAAATAACAACCCGACCTCAGGATGCCCAGCCGCTCTAAATGCGCCTTTCATATTCAGCGTCAATGAAAGACACACTACAATAAAGAGCACAAAGCAGCAGATCGCACCCGCCCAACTTTGCTTATGTTTCAATCGTTCCTCCTGACATCCTCTCTATCGAACACTCTTTTCGCCCGCAGGCGTCCAGTCAGATAAAGTTACTCGGCATTCCATGCCAAAAACACACCCACACGATTCTTATAGCCGTTGATACGTAATGAGATTAAACTAGCCGCATATATTGTTGTGCTGCATTATTTGGGGCTGTGTACGATGCTGTCGCCCCTTAATTTCTGGCAAAAACATTAGCGTAAATTGCCATTTCTTTCAATAGCTTACTAGTAAACAAGAAGTTAGCCTCCGTGAATATAAACGTCGCAGATTTGTTAAATGGGAATTACATCCTGTTATTATTTGTGGTCCTGGCTCTGGGCCTGTGTCTGGGTAAATTACGCCTGGGTTCAGTCCAACTCGGTAATTCCATTGGCGTTTTAGTGGTCTCCCTATTATTAGGTCAGCAGCACTTTAGTATTAACACTGACGCATTAAATCTTGGCTTTATGCTGTTTATTTTTTGTGTCGGGGTGGAAGCCGGTCCCAACTTTTTTTCGATTTTTTTTCGCGATGGGAAAAATTACCTGATGCTTGCACTGGTGATGGTCGGTAGCGCACTGCTGATCGCCCTGGGGCTGGGTAAGCTATTTGGCTGGGATATCGGCCTGACGGCAGGCATGTTGGCTGGTTCAATGACCTCTACACCAGTTCTGGTCGGCGCGGGCGATACCTTGCGCCATTCAGGAATGGAAGGTACACAGCTATCCACCGCCCTTGATAACCTGAGCCTGGGTTACGCCCTCACCTATTTAATTGGGTTGGTCAGTCTGATTGTGGGTGCTCGCTATCTGCCAAAACTGCAGCATCAGGATCTGCAAACCAGCGCCCAACAAATCGCGCGTGAGCGCGGGCTGGACACTGACGCCAACCGTAAGGTTTATCTGCCGGTGATCCGCGCCTACCGTGTCGGCCCAGAGCTGGTTGCATGGGCTGACGGGAAAAATCTGCGCGAGCTGGGCATCTACCGCCAGACTGGTTGTTATATTGAGCGTATCCGCCGCAACGGTATTCTGGCCAACCCGGACGGTGACGCAGTGCTGCAAATGGGCGATGAAATTGCCTTAGTGGGCTATCCGGATGCTCATGCTCGCCTCGACCCCAGTTTCCGTAACGGTAAAGAGGTGTTCGATCGCGATCTGCTCGATATGCGTATCGTCACCGAAGAGATTGTGGTGAAAAACCACAATGCCGTAGGTCGTCGTCTGGCCCAGTTGAAGCTGACTGACCATGGCTGCTTCCTGAACCGCGTGATCCGCAGCCAGATCGAGATGCCCATTGACGACAACGTCGTACTTAATAAAGGCGATGTATTACAGGTCAGTGGCGATGCGCGCCGTGTGAAAACGATTGCCGATCGTATCGGCTTTATTTCAATTCACAGCCAGGTGACCGATCTGCTGGCTTTCTGCGCGTTCTTTATTATTGGCCTGATGATCGGGATGATCACCTTCCAGTTCAGTAACTTCAGCTTCGGTATCGGCAACGCGGCTGGTTTGCTCTTCGCCGGAATTATGCTGGGCTTCTTGCGTGCTAACCATCCAACGTTTGGCTACATCCCTCAAGGTGCGCTGAACATGGTCAAAGAGTTTGGCCTGATGGTCTTTATGGCTGGTGTCGGTTTGAGCGCAGGTAGCGGCATTGGTAATGGCCTCGGCGCAGTGGGTGGCCAGATGCTAATTTCGGGTCTGATTGTCAGCCTGGTTCCAGTGATCATCTGTTTCTTGTTTGGGGCTTACGTATTGCGCATGAACCGGGCCCTGCTGTTCGGGGCAATGATGGGGGCACGTACCTGTGCACCAGCAATGGAAATCATCAGCGATACCGCGCGTAGCAACATTCCCGCTTTAGGCTATGCGGGCACATACGCGATTGCTAACGTTCTGTTGACGCTGGCGGGGACACTCATCGTCATCATCTGGCCTGGCATCGGTTAGAACTGTTTTTTTGCTTTTAATGAAAATTTTTTGCAGGTAAGCAGAACTTTTCTTAAAGGCGTCAGTCATAACTATTGCCACTGCTTTTCTTTGATGTCCCCAATTTGTGGAGCCCATCAACCCCGCCGTTTTGGTTCAAGGTTGATGGGTTTTTTGTTGCCTGAATTTCACACCATTCAATATCAGCCACTTACACACCCACTATTCCTTTGATGGCGACATAATGGCGGCAGCGTTTTCCCCATTGCGGCAAAAGGCATAAAAAAACCCGCTAGCAGCGGGTCAAAGTCAGTAAGCAAATTGTTCCTGCATACCTTTGGGATGTGGTGGTGCAGCGCTGATTTTTTGCGGACGGCACACCGAGCGCACAAAAGTCTCATGCGTCACGAAGGTATGCCCGCACTCGATGTTGGTGCACTGGTTGTAGCGTTCTTTGGTTTCGTTGGAAACCTGAAAGCTACTGCGGGTATGTGCAACCTGACCGCACATAGGACAATTCATCATAATCAGCCCTCATTATTAACCAGTTCGCAATAATGATACATCATTGTTCGCAATTTGGAACCAATCATTCCATTGCGAACTCATCTATTTTTACTTCAAGCTCCATGCTGGTCGTAAATCCATTATCCGGGCTGACAGAATGCGTCAGGGTGGTAATGGTCCATTCTGCATCATCGATCGGCTGCTTAAACCCCGTGACCTTCACCGGCATTTCCGTATAGAGATCAGCCCGCCCCTCAGCGAGCTGCAGGGAAAATGAAGCAACCCCACGCTGCAGACGTTCCCACTGCATTTTTGCTGCGCGCTCTGCATTGCTCCGGTTGGCGTAGGTACGATTAAGAACCAGCACGTTTTCATCCGTACCGACGAGGTAATCTCCCTGTTTCTCCTCCGCCGTTTTTGTCGTTGTAGTTTTCCGCTTCCGTTTTACCTTTACCGCTTCTTTTTTTACCGGTTCCCGCGTATGCAACCAGCTGGCAATAACACCGGTATAGGCACCACGATCAGCAAGGGTGAACCGATGACCGTCACCATCTTTGCGGGTAATAGTAACAACCGGCAGCGCCTTGCCGCTGGCTGTTTTGCCCTGGCCCTGGCGGAGAAACAGCAGATTGCCATCTTTCACGGACGCAATGGCGCCATACTGGCGCGCCAGCCGCATCAGGAAACTGGCGTCACTCTCATTGGTCTGGTCGATGTGATCGACGGCTTTGTCGGTCATGTCTTTACCCAGCGCCATTTTCAGGTTGTGGCGCCCGGCTATCTCCTTAACGACTTCCCCCACGGTTGTCTGGTGCCATGACTTTTCACGCCGGGTATTCAGGGTTTCCCGGAAGTCAGCGCTGCGGGCACGGATGGTCAGACGGTCAGGCGCGCCGCTATGCTCAATCTCATCAACGGTATACCCCCCCTTTGGAAACAATGGCTGCCCTTTCCAGCCCAGTGCTACCGTTATCACCGCCCCACGGCGCGGCAGCACAATCAGGCCGTCCGCGTCGTCCAGCTCCAGATCAAGCTGGTCAGCCTCAAATCCCCGGTTATCGGTCAGGGTCAGGCTCATAAGGCGCTTATCCAGCACCGTTGTAATATCCTTTCCCTCAATCGTGATGCTGAATGCAGGCGTTTTGCTGCCGGTATTCAGTAGCACTGAATCTAAATTCATGACAGCAGCCCTCCCACTGTTCCGCTGATACTGCCAATCGCTGACGTTGCCGAATCCTGCAGGATGCCTAGTTGAGCGCTCAGGCTGCCAAACATTTCAGACAGTGATTCATCCACCCTTTTCAGCGACAATGAAAACTCAATCCGGCGCGGTTTCCCATCACGGAAAAACTCTGCTTTCGTCTGGTTCAGCCCCTCAATCACGTACATGCCATAAATCGTGCCACTGCCCTCGATCAGGGGCCACGCCTTGCCCAGCTCCGCCATCTGTTCCAGCGCCAGCAAAGACAGCCTGCCGCCGGTAATTTCTGGCAACAGCACCCCGGATAGCGTCAGCGTGTCATTATCCGGCCCCAGAAATTGCGTAGTGGCGCGGCGGTTTACGCGGCTGTTTGTCGCATGGCGCCAGCTGCGCTGATACTGCAGCTCCTGATAAGGGACCGTGCGCAGCTCGAAAACAAATAATCCCAGCACCATCATCATGAGTCATAGCCCCCCTGATCGCTGTAGTTACTCCGGGCCTTCGCCCTGATCCGGCGGTCACGCTCGTCGAGCTGGCGCGCCACCTCTCGCGCAATGTCCTGCGCATTCTGTCCTGGCTGCGCCTGGATAATAATCTGCGTGGGGGCGTCCACATTGATAACCGGCTGCACGCTGGCGCCCTGGCCCATCATTGCGCCGCCTGATTTTACCGGCAGGCTAAATGGATGTAGCGGGGCCGCATCAACCGGCGCCGCAGCCACCCCCATCATTCCAGCAACCACCGAGGCCAGCGCCGCTGTGCGTCGCCTGCTGGTTACGTTTACCGGGCCGTTGACAATCTCCGGCCCATTCTCCCCCACGATGCCAAACTGCCCGCGCGGGATATTTCCGCCGGTATCGTACATTCCCGCGTAAGCCGGGAACCCGCCGGGCGGCAATATCACGCTGCCGTTACCGCCCACTGTGGCAGGCGTCTGATTTGGCAACCGGGCGCTGGCGGCCTCCTTATTGACCAGGCCCAGCTTTTCCAGCAACCAGACCACGCCGGATTTCAGAGACTCCAGCGGATGCAGCGCCATGTTCAGCCCTTCCGCCAGCATTTCACCGAACAAACGCCCCATTGATGCCGCACTCTGCAACTCTGCCGCCGTCGATTTGACCGGCGTCAGCAAATTAGTAAACCAGCCCCACAACTCCCGGACCTTATCCCCTACCCATTGAAAAATGGGCATTAACGGGGCAAAAGCTGACAGGATAGGCGCTGCCGCCGCTTTGAACCCCTCTACTACTCCGCCCAGAAAGGCGCTGATAGGCTGCCAGTATTTCCAGACCACCAGTGCCACCCCAGCCAGCGCCGCTACAACAAGACCGATCGGACTCAGCAACGCCCCAAGCAAACTCCCCACGGTGAACAGCGCCACACGGAGTAACGCCAGCGGACCAGAAGCCAGTAAACGCAGCACCCCGCCCGTGCGTGTCGCTGCAGCTGCGGTGGAAGGTAAAACCTTAACCGACAGCATCGACAGCGCGAACCGGATCACCGCAATCGGCCCCAGCACAGCAGCCACCGCCACCGCCAGCGTACCCAGCCCGACTGTGATCGCCGCCGTCGCCGCTGCCACTTTCATCAGCGTGCCAGCCAGCACGGGATTCTGCTCAACCCAGCGCCGAAGCGCCCCGGTCACGCCTTTAACCATGCTCATGATATCCATCAGCGGCTGGCGCAGCGTTTCCCCCAGGCTACTGAAAGCGTTCTGCGCGCCCGTCTTAACCAGCAACCACTGCGCAGACAATGAATCCTTGTTGATGTCGGATTCTTTCTGCATGGAGCCATTAGCATCGCTGCCTGCAGTGAGTTTCAGCTGGCGCTGCAGCTCCGGCAGGTTGTTTGCCAGTTTTGCGGCATCATCGCCAAACTCTTTGCCAAAAATCATCGTCATTGCAGACAGGCGCTTATCCTGCGGCAGCTTGTTGACCTTCTCCAGTACGCGCTGAATAGTACCCATGGCATCCGTGGTCATCTGCTTTTCAATCTCTTCTGGATTGAGTTTCAGCAGGTCCATACCTTCAAAAAAGCGTTTGCTTTGCATGGTGGCAATGGAAAGTTCACGCACCATGGCATTTGAAGCACTGGCGGCAATTTCAGGCGCCGCGCCCAGAGAAAGGAAGGTTGAACCCAGCGCCGCCGCTTTGCGGAAGTCGAGGCGGTCAGCCACGCCGCCCATGCGCTGCAGGACGTTGATAATATCCCCGCCCTTTGACATGGCATTATCGTCCAGGTAGTTCAGCGCATCGCCCAGTTGCTCAATATTGCGCGTCGGTACTTTATACAGCTGCGCAATTTTCCCTAACTCTTCCGCCAGCTCATCTGCAGGCAGTTCAAAAGCGGTTGCTGCTTTCGCCGCAGTTGAGGCAAAGGCCAGTAAATCGCGCTTCTGGTCCTCAAAGGGATCATCCTGATTGGTCACGCCCATGCGGGCGCCACCCTCAACCAGTGCCGCGTAGTCAATCGCGCCGTTCTCCATCGGCAGCTGCTCACTGGCAGCTTTGATGGCGTCCTGCATTTCATAAAATTGCTTTGTGCGGTTGCCGTTGTCGTCACGCAGTCCGTTAACCTGTTTTGCCACACCTTTCATGGCATCTTCCATGCTGGCGTAACTCCTGACCGCAGCCACAACCGGCGCCCCCATCGCAGCACCGGCGGCTGCCGTAGTCGCCCCGGCGCCCGCAATGCGATCATGGACCTCAACACGGCGTGAATACTGCTCACGAACAGCATTGATCCGCGCCTGCTGTTCACCCAGGCGTTTGAGTGATTTCTGCTGTCGGTCAAGCGCCTGCCTTGTTTCATCGGCATTCTGCCGCAGCACGCGCTGGGCGGAACTCAGGTTTTTAGTGTTGATACCTGCAGCACTTAATTCATCGCGTTGCCGCTGGGCTGACTGCCGCAGACCGTCGAAGGTATCTTTTAGCTGGCTGGCCCGGCGTTTTGCCTGCTCCAGCTCCTTCGCCTGTTTTTTCGTGGGATTGCTGGCTGCAGCAAACGCATTCGCCAGTTCAGACACTTTCTGACGCGCAGCTGTAAGATCGTTTTTTGCTCCCTCAAGCTGGGTGCGGACCTTGCGGAATCCGTCGATACGGGCGGCCTGTGAATCAAGCGCTTTAAGGCTGGCACGGCTTTGCTGGATTGCGGCTGCCAGCTCCTTAGAGCTGGCCTGCGCAGAACGGAATGGGCGGGTGAGCTTATCCACCGCGTTCAGAATGACCTGCAGGCGCAGGTTGTTATCGCTCATCGCTGGCTCCGCTTCTCTGTATCGCTTTGTACCGCCATTCCAGCACTTCGGTCAGCGGCATAACGTCAGTGACGGAGGGCAGCCAGTGAAAAATGGTGGCAATATCTGCCACCAAATCATCTACCGTCAGGCTGTCGGTAAACCGGCAAGTACCGACTTCTTCAACAAAAAAGTGACCACCTCTACCGACAGCGCGGTGAGATCGGCGGGGTCCAGTTCTGCCATTTCCTGTGCGGTCAGCGTCGGAGTGGAGATACGCGGGATCACTGTCATCATGGCCCCCACGTCCATATCCATAATGGCCTGCAGACGGGTGCCGCGCAGCGCACCGGACTGAGGCTTACGCAGAACAATTTCGGTGATTTGGGTTTTACCGCGCATGACTGGCGTATCCAGTTGTACGGTTTTTTCAGTCAGCTTGTCGCTCATATTCGTTTCCTGTTAATCAGATACTGGCGCGGATCACCGCGCCGTTAAGTTAAATCAGAGGCCAAGGGCGTTACGGTGCGCTTCCATCAGGTCCACGCCGTCAACAATTTCAATCATGTTGACCAGATCAACCTCATAGAGCACCTCACCGTTAATGGTCAGCTTCGCGTAGCTGTTGGTGCTGCTGACCTTGGTGCTGCTGCTCTCGCCGGTTTTCCACTCGCCGGAATCCACCTCCTTATGACGCCCGCGCACAACCAGCTCAATGGCCTGCACTTCGCCGGTATCGTCACGCTGAATAGAGCCGGTGAAACGCAGCTGGATGCCGTCAACGGTTGCCTTGCCCATCTGCTTGAATAACAACAGTTCGGTGCCGCCGATTGAAAATTCCGTGTCCAGTGCGCCGTCATCCAGCCCCATATCCACATCCACCGCGCCCGGCATACCGCCGCCGCGATACTTCTCAAACTTGCGGGTGAATTTCGGCAGAGTCAGGGACTCAACGATCCCCTGCCAGTTGTTCCCGTCGTTGAACAGGTTCAGGTGTTTTAACTTGCGTGGTAATGCCATGTATCCCCCTTATGCACTGACACGGCTGGCAAAATCGACCAGGTAGCGATCGGTGATGCGCTGGCGCAGCATCAGATTTTCAAGCGGCGGCACAGGCGTGTAGTCGTAGTCGATGGTGAGCTTCCCGGCTTTCAGGGAGTCTTTATCGTTCACTGACTCATCCAGCCAGCAGTCAGCCCCGATGAGGTATCCCTGATTCACCAGGCTGCGTAATTTGGCGCGAATACCTTCGATAATGTCGCGGGCCAGTGACGGATTCAGTGGCTTATCCACCGCCCACATATGCCCCTCTGCAATCGTGTCAGCCAGCACCTGCGCCGTGCGGGTGTAGTTCTCAAACGCAAACAATGGATCGTCACTGAGGCAGCGAGAACCCCAGAAGCGGAAGCCGTCTTTGCAGATCAGCGTGGTGACGTCATTCTGGTTCAGCAGTCCAGCCTCCGTTGCTGGGTCCTGCAGATCCCAGAACACATCAGCGGAAATACCGGTGACGCCATTCACCCCCACGTTGGACAGGGTTTTGTGCCATCCGGTCTGTTCGTCGATTTTGGCGCGCAAACCGAGCGCACGTGCAGAGGCGTAAGCCGTCGCATCGGCTTTTAGCACGGTGTCAAAGTTGATGAAATCAGGCCAGATCAGCATCCCTTCTCGCTGGCTGAAATTGTCCCGGTAGGCAATGGCTTCCTCCACCGTCTTACAGCCATAGGCAGACAGGTAGGCAAACCCGCGCAGGCTTTGCGCAATACTCATCAGCTCAGTGGCTACCGCCTTCGTGTCATGCCCCGGCACACCGAGAATACGCGGCTTAACTTTCAGCTGCGACTGCGAAGAAAGCAGCGCTTTCATCCCCGTTTTTTTACCGTCGGAAGTGACGCCACCGATAATATTGGAGGTGGTTTCCGCTTCGGTTTCGCCCTGCGCCACGCGTACAACAACCGTCACGGGTTTTGACTGGTCAGCAATCGCATCCAGCGAACGGGCCAGCGTGCCGGACTCGCCTGCTTTACCGCTGGCCTCCAGCACATCCGTCAGCAGAACCGGTTTATTGAGAGGGAATACGGACGCATCAGCATCATCGCCGGTGCAGACCATGCCCACGATGGCGGTGCTCACCGTGGTAATGGATCGGGTGCCGTCGTTGACTTCAACAACTCGCACCCCGTGGTGGTAATCCTGAGCCATAAGGCATTATCTCCGGTTGACATGGATGCCTTATGTTCTGGTTGATACGCACGCGGCGCACGCGTTTATCCCTGTGCCATCACTGACACAATAACGGGGTTTTCAGCCTAGCTGGCGGGGTATTTTTTGTACAGAGAAGGCGTTCGAGTACATCTCCCTGTAATTCAGTGTTCGGCCATTTTTGACACGTGTTCATAGTAAATAAGCTACGACCAGTCCTTTAACCATTCGCTCGGATAACGCTATCAACACTATAAATAATCATTTTCACCGATGCTATTTTCGTATAAAATAAATTAGCCATAATAGGAAATAATTTTATTCGGGGTGTGTTTTGAAAAATTTTTTTGGGAACAGAATATATACACTTGATATTCTAAGAGGTCTTGCTGCACTTTCAGTTGTATTGTGGCACTGGCAGCATTTTTTCATGGCCGACAAAAATAAATTCATAGTCAGCAACCAACCTTTATATGATTACCTTTCTATTTTTTACAATCATGGCCTTTATGCTGTAGAGCTTTTCTTTGTAATATCCGGATTTATATTCTTTTATTTATACTA
>NZ_JANEWI010000100.1:0-431 GCF_028069775.1 Citrobacter sp. Igbk 17
ACCACTTTGTGATTCATGACTGGGGTGAAGTCGTAACAAGGTAACCGTAGGGGAACCTGCGGTTGGATCACCTCCTTACCTTAAAGAAACGTTCTTTGTAGTGCTCACACAGATTGTCTGATGAAAATTAGCAGTAAGAAAATCTCTGCAGGCTTGTAGCTCAGGTGGTTAGAGCGCACCCCTGATAAGGGTGAGGTCGGTGGTTCAAGTCCACTCAGGCCTACCAAATTCTTCCTGATACCGTGTTGTGAAACGACTCGCATACCCAAGTATGCTTCGCCGCTCCACGCCTTGTCTCAGAAAGAATTAAGGTGAATGAGATAACTACGATGGGGCTATAGCTCAGCTGGGAGAGCGCCTGCTTTGCACGCAGGAGGTCTGCGGTTCGATCCCGCATAGCTCCACCATCTTTACTGCAAAAACACAAGAAA
>NZ_JANEWI010000101.1:0-422 GCF_028069775.1 Citrobacter sp. Igbk 17
CCGATCGTTCGTGGTTCTGCTCTGAAAGCGCTGGAAGGCGAAGCAGAGTGGGAAGCGAAAATCATCGAACTGGCTGGCTTCCTGGATTCTTACATCCCGGAACCAGAGCGTGCGATTGACAAGCCGTTCCTGCTGCCTATCGAAGACGTATTCTCCATCTCCGGTCGTGGTACCGTTGTTACCGGTCGTGTAGAACGCGGTATCATCAAAGTTGGTGAAGAAGTTGAAATCGTTGGTATCAAAGAGACTGCCAAGTCTACCTGTACTGGCGTTGAAATGTTCCGCAAACTGCTGGACGAAGGCCGTGCTGGTGAGAACGTTGGTGTTCTGCTGCGTGGTATCAAACGTGAAGAAATCGAACGTGGTCAGGTACTGGCTAAGCCGGGCTCTATCAAGCCGCACACCAAGTTCGAATCTGAAGT
>NZ_JANEWI010000102.1:0-399 GCF_028069775.1 Citrobacter sp. Igbk 17
GGTCGAGGGGTGGATAGTGGACGAGCACTTCTGTCAGCACAGGATGCATCCGCAATTAACCTCTTACTGGGTGAAAATGCTAACCAGCCTGGTCTGGGTCAAATCTCCGTTTCAAACGATGATGGACAGAGCGTATCCTCTGGCTGGTCAGTGGCAAAAAACCCAGGACAAGTAAACAACTCTGACGGCGCAAACTTTGCAAAAGTACGCCCACGAAACATTGCATGGAACTTCCTGGTGAGGGCTAAATAATGACACTGACTTTTGATGAAAACGGACTGGCGACTCAGGCTGGTGAAATTCGCGTTTATTATTATGAACCTTCTACCGGTGAATATCGTGGATGGTCTGACGAATACATTAACGTTGGCGTGAGTATGCCAGGCCATTCGACGACCA
>NZ_JANEWI010000103.1:0-358 GCF_028069775.1 Citrobacter sp. Igbk 17
GCCGGGTTCAGCAGAATTTTTTCCAGCTCCTTTCGAAAAGCCTGGTTATCCAGCAGATTGGCCTTTAAATCACGCAGCAGGTTGCGCATGGAAAGCATGGCTTTCAGCTGGGGTATTTGTCTGGAAACCTGTTCCGGTGAGAAATCTTTCATGTTCTGGAATGTCAGACTGATGGTGTCCTCACTGCCGTCATCAGCAAGCGTATTTTTAACAGTGAGGTCGACTCTGGGGGAATAATCAGAAAGAACAGCATCGAAATTGTTTTTAGTTATATTGGTTTTTTCACGTCCGGATAAGGGTGAGAAATCCTGACCATTACTGAAATCACCTGCAACCAGTAATTTCAACGGCAATTCTG
>NZ_JANEWI010000104.1:0-297 GCF_028069775.1 Citrobacter sp. Igbk 17
TTGATCACCATATCGCTGAACTGGATTATCAGATTAGCCGCCAGCTGGATGCCGTGATGCATCATGAAGCGTTTCAGGCAGTAGAAAGCCTGTGGTGCGGTCTGAAGTCGCTGGTCGACAAAACAGACTTCCGCCAGAACGTGAAAATCGAACTGCTGGATATGTCCAAAGAGGAGCTGCGCCAGGATTTTGAAGACAGCCCGGAAGTGACTCAGAGCGGACTGTATAAACAAACCTATATTGATGAATACGATACCCCTGGCGGAGAGCCTGTTGCCGCACTGATTTCTTCGTATG
>NZ_JANEWI010000105.1:0-298 GCF_028069775.1 Citrobacter sp. Igbk 17
CTCTCGCATGGGGAGACCCCACACTACCATCGGCGCTACGGCGTTTCACTTCTGAGTTCGGCATGGGGTCAGGTGGGACCACCGCGCTACAGCCGCCAGGCAAATTCTGTTTATCAGACCGCTTTTTGCGTTCTGATGTAATCTGTAATCAAGCTGAAATCGATGTCTCTCTTCGCCAAAACATCTTCGGCGTTGTAAGGTTAAGCCTCACGGTTCATTAGTATCGGTTAGCTCAATGTATCGCTACACTTACACACCCGACCTATCAACGTCGTCGTCTTCAACGTTCCTTCAGGAG
>NZ_JANEWI010000106.1:0-294 GCF_028069775.1 Citrobacter sp. Igbk 17
ACGGCTTGTCAATCGCACGCTCTGGTTCCGGGATGTAAGAATCCAGGAAGCCAGCCAGTTCGATGATTTTCGCTTCCCACTCTGCTTCGCCTTCCAGCGCTTTCAGAGCAGAACCACGAACGATCGGCGTGTCGTCGCCCGGGAAATCGTACTGAGACAGAAGTTCGCGAACTTCCATTTCTACCAGTTCCAGCAGCTCTTCGTCATCAACCATGTCGCATTTGTTCAGGAACACGATGATGTACGGAACGCCTACCTGACGACCCAGCAGGATGTGCTCACGAGTCTGCGGCA
>NZ_JANEWI010000107.1:0-294 GCF_028069775.1 Citrobacter sp. Igbk 17
TTACCACTTTGTGATTCATGACTGGGGTGAAGTCGTAACAAGGTAACCGTAGGGGAACCTGCGGTTGGATCACCTCCTTACCTTAAAGAAACGTTCTTTGTAGTGCTCACACAGATTGTCTGATGAATGATGAACTTCTGAATGTACTTTCGAGTGCATTAAGAAGTTTTGCTCTTTAAAAATCTGGATCAAGCTGAAAATTGAAACGACACACTGTTTCATTTCTCCGTAATAAGAAATGAAAAGCGGTGTGTTCGAGTCTCTCAAATTTTCGCAACACGGTGGTGTTTTACG
>NZ_JANEWI010000108.1:0-293 GCF_028069775.1 Citrobacter sp. Igbk 17
GAACGTTGAAGACGACGACGTTGATAGGTCGGGTGTGTAAGTGTAGCGATACATTGAGCTAACCGATACTAATGAACCGTGAGGCTTAACCTTACAACGCCGAAGATGTTTTGGCGAAAGACAGACATCAGTTTCAGCTTGATTACAGATTACATCAGAACGCAAGAAGCGGTCTGATAAACAGAATTTGCCTGGCGGCTGTAGCGCGGTGGTCCCACCTGACCCCATGCCGAACTCAGAAGTGAAACGCCGTAGCGCCGATGGTAGTGTGGGGTCTCCCCATGCGAGAGTAG
>NZ_JANEWI010000109.1:0-277 GCF_028069775.1 Citrobacter sp. Igbk 17
CACGGTCCAGACTCCTACGGGAGGCAGCAGTGGGGAATATTGCACAATGGGCGCAAGCCTGATGCAGCCATGCCGCGTGTATGAAGAAGGCCTTCGGGTTGTAAAGTACTTTCAGCGAGGAGGAAGGTGTTGAGGTTAATAACCTCAGCAATTGACGTTACTCGCAGAAGAAGCACCGGCTAACTCCGTGCCAGCAGCCGCGGTAATACGGAGGGTGCAAGCGTTAATCGGAATTACTGGGCGTAAAGCGCACGCAGGCGGTCTGTCAAGTCGGATG